>WJLK01000073.1 GCA_014728565.1 Candidatus Pacearchaeota archaeon | reverse complement strand
TGTTAGATTTATCTCTGACAATTATTCCGAAACTTGAGCTTTTTAATGTAAATAAAATTGATATTAAAATTGCTGTTAAAACAAAAACCAGTAAATTTTTATTTACTGCAAATAGAAGATAGGTTACAAAAAAGAGAAACAGAGAGAAGGAGTATAGTTTTGCTTTATCTGATTTTTCAATAAGAGGTATTATAGTGAAATATGAAATAAAGGAGATTATTGCAAGAAAAGCTGAAAAAAATCCCACAAAAGACATATTATGAAAAAAGCTATCCATGTAAACAGCCCATACTGTGAACATGGCAGATACAGAGAGTGTTGAAACAAAACCTACTAGAGTTAGTTTTGATATATCTGATAGTTTATTTTCCATTTTCCTCTTTTTTATAATTTAGTTAATAAAGTTTAAAAATTAAACTATTTTAAACTCAGTTAATTCTGTTGGCTAGGATATAAATATTATTTTATTAATGTTGTTATCTTATTGTACTTTTAATATGTCTTCTAATCTTTATTCTTAACATGAATATAGCTTTTAATTTTATTTTTGATTCATAAACCTGATTTAATAGTATAAATATTCATAAATATTTTAAATCTTTAAGTTTTATTAAATATATGGAAAAAAGAGTTTTGTATCCTTATGGAAATCTCGATGTTCTTTATTATTACAGTGAGGTGGCTCCTTTTTTAAAAGAGTATATGAAAAATAAACAGATTGCTACAAGAACTTGGATTCCAGAATCCAATATAAAATATTTTATAAGAAGAGGTAGTGAGAATCCTCCTTTATACTCAAAGGATTTTAAAGTTTCTAAAAAATTAATGAAACTAAGAGTTAAAGGAAAGTTAGATGAGGTAAGAGATAAATTAAATAAAAAGGAAGAGTTATTATGGTATTATTTTGTTCCTAGAAAATACACAGAATTGTATTACTCTGTTAATGGAGAAAAAGTTGGTTTGCCTTTAGAGAGAGTTTATTTTGATATTGACAGGAAAAATTTAAGTGCTGATAAAGCAAGAGTAATAGCTATGAATTTAATTGATGAGATTAAACAGGACAGGAAGTTTAATAAGTTAGTCAAATATAGGATAGTTGTTTTATGGACAGGCAGTAGTTTTCATGTTGTTTTATTGTTCATGAAAAAACAAAAAAAAGATTTTTATGATAGATACATATCAGGAGAAAATAGTTTTACAAAAAAGTGGGTAGATAGTATTAATAGAAGAACAAAATTTATAGTGAATGCAGGTCATGAAAAAGAGAAAAATATTATAAAAGTTGACTCTAGTCAGTCTCCATCAGGAAAACTTGCAAGAGCTCCGTTTTCACTTTATATTAAAAATTTCAGGGTTGATGGTGTATGTGTTCCTGTTTCAATTAAAGAACTAAATAATAAAAATTTAATTAAAAAATTAAAAAAATTAACTCCTGAAAAAATTATTAAAAATCTTAAATATTACAAAAAATTATTATAATCTTTAAAAATGCCATTTTCTTGTTTATATTATGGAAAAAGCACTGATTGTTATTGATTTTCAGAAGGAGTGGATTGATGGAAATTCTGAGGAATATGTTGGAAAAATTGATGAGGTTATTGAGAGAGTTAATAATTTAATAAATTACTCAAGAGAGAATAATTATAAAATAATTTTTACAAAACATCTTGAGAAAGATTCTGAAGATGCATGGTCTGAAGGTTCAGAAGGAGTTAAATTAATTGAAAATCTTAATAGGAGAGATTCTGATATTATTGTTGTTAAGAATAAGATTAATCCTTTTTATGAAACAAATCTCGATAATGAACTTGGAGATGTTGATGAGATTCTTGTATGCGGAATACTTACTAATCTGTGCGTAAGAATGTTTATAGAGGAGGCTTATGACAGGGATTTTAGAATAAGAGTTATAAAAGATTGCTGTGTTGCTTATGATTCTGAGATACAGGAATTCACATTTAAGGATTTGAAGCAGACAAGAGAGGAAATTGAATTTCTTAATTTAGAGAATTTAGAATGAAAATAAATGCAAGAGTAATTCCAGGTTCAGGAAGACAGGAGATAGTAAAAATAAATAATGATTTTTATAAGATTTATTTAAAAAAAACTCCTGAAGATAACAAAGCCAATTTTGAATTATTAAAATTATTAAAGAATTATTTTAAAAACAGTTATGATTTTGAGAATATAAAAATTATTAAAGGAAGGTTCAGTAGAAATAAAATAGTGGAGATAAAATGATAGGTTATTTTTTAGATGATGAAAGTTCTGGAGTAAGTATCTTTTATTCACCAGGTGTTGTTTCTGTTTTGAGCTATTTTGATTTTAAAAATAGAAGCCGTCTCAAGGTTTTGTCTGATCCTGATTTTTTAAAGTCTATTGATCAGGCTATAGAAGGCTTTTCTGCAAATTTAGAGCAGAGATTAAGAGACCATACCTGTATTGAGAGTGGTTTTGAATTTGTTGAGTATAGATTAAATACACCAGACAGGCTTTTAGAGCAATTTAGAATTTCCTGTAGTGATGATGATGCTTATAGAAGAGCATGCGAACTTTATAATCATGCCTCTGATTTTGTTGACTTTGTCATTGACAGAGAGGGTTTTCAGGATGATGAATTTGCAGATGATGATGGAATAGATGATTGTTTTTGTTATGGAGGAGATTATGGTGGTCTAGATGATGAGGATGAAGATGATGAAGATGAAGATGATGAAGATGATGAAGATGAACCTGCTTATGAACTTCCTCATAGCTATAAGGATCATGGAGATGGTAAATGGTGGTTAGATGGAAAAAGTCCTTTTGGACCTTCAAGTTACGGATAATTAAATTAAAAAAATAAAAAGGTGAGAAATGCCAATAAGATATGAAATAGCAAGTGATTTGCAGGAACAGGTTAATGAGATAGCAAGTTTATTGTTTCCTCATGTTAGGCAGGATTCTGTTGTTGTTTTAAGAAGCCATGGAAGTTCAAGCAGAGGTACAATTGCAAGATGTCATGCACTTGGAAAAGCAATGCAGCTTGCCCTTGGAAGAAAAGGATTTTATGTTATTGAAGTTATTTCAAAGAGATTTGACAGACTGAAAAAAGAGGATAAGGTGAAAACACTTATTCATGAGTTAATGCATATTCCAAAGAGTTTTGGAGGAGGGTTTAAACATCATGATTTTGTTTGTGAGAGGAATGTTGAGATGTTTTATAATAGATATATTAATTTGAAACAGAGAAAAGAGTGGTGGTAGGTTTTAATCAGAAAATGAAATTCAGTTTTAAATTCAGAAAAAGAAAATTCCAGATGAATGTTAAAGTTTGTAAGGATGTTCTTTCAAAAACATCTGGTTTGATGTTTAAAAAAAATTCTCCTTGTCTGTTATTTGTTTTTAGGAAAAAAGGACCTGCAATTCACTCTTTTTTTTGCAAGCCTTTTATTGCAATCTGGTTTAATGATAATGAGATTGTTCATGTTAGATTAATTGAGGGATGGAAGTTTTCAATTAAACCTAAAAAAGAATTCAATAAACTTCTTGAGATTCCTGCTAGTGATGAAAATTTTGAAAAATTGAAAAAAGTTATTTTATAACTTTTTGGTCGTCGGAAATTTATTTTTTTCCGACGGTAAAAACAGAAACATTTAAATACTAAATCAACTTTTTAAAATAATGATAATGAAATTAAAAAGGAGGTAAGAATGGGAAAGATTATTTTAAAAAATGCAGTTTCAAGAAAACCAGGACATCTTTACTATGTAGATGGACAGGGTAATATCTGTGAGGCTGTAATGGCTAGAGGTGGAAGAAAAAAGAAAAAAAAGACTGCTAAAAAAACCAAGAAAAAGAAGAGATAATATTATTTTTTCTGGGGGAAAGAGGTGATGTTTTTGGTTTTTTGTTTTTATTTTTTTAATAATTTTTGATTCTTGTTCTAAATTTTTTCTGATTTTTTTTATTTGTTCTTTAAATAATATTTATAAATATTCTTATTTACTCTATTTTATGATAGTTGGTATAGAAAGCACCGCTCATACTTTTGGAATAGGAATTGCTGATAAAGGAAAGATTCTATGCAATATAAAGGACAGTTATACAACAGAGAGTGGTGGAATAATTCCTATGGAAGCTGCTGCTCATCATAAAGAAGCAGCAGATGAAGTCTGGAAGAAAGCTTTAGGGGAAATTGGAATTGGTGAAAAAGATATTAAAGCAATTGCAATTTCAAATGCTCCTGGTTTGCCTCCCTGCTTAAAGGAGGGATTAAATTTTGCTAAAAAAAAGGCAAAAAAACTAGAAATTCCAGTAATACCTGTTAATCACTGCATAGCTCATCTGGAAATTGGCAGATTAACAGGAGCAAAGGACCCTGTTTTATTATACGCAAGTGGTGCAAATACTCAGATAATAGCTTATGCATCTGGAAAGTATAGGGTATTTGGAGAGACTCTTGATATAGGAATTGGAAATTTTATTGATAATTTTGCGAGATTAATTGGAATAGGTTTTCCTGGAGGTCCTAAAGTCCAGAAACTTGCTGAAAAAGGGGAGTATATTGAACTTCCTTATTCAATCAAGGGAATGGATGTTGCTTTTTCAGGACTTCTCACTAATTTAAAACAAAAATATGAAAAAGAATTTAAAATAGAGGATTTGGCTTATTCATTACAGGAAACAGCTTTTGTTATGCTAGTTGAAGCATCTGAAAGAGCTTTAGCACATACTGGTAAAAAAGAGCTTCTTCTTGGAGGAGGAGTTGCCTGCAATAAAAGACTTCAGGAGATGTGCAAAATTATGTGTAAGGAAAGGAATTGCAAGTTTTTTGTTCCTGAAAATCAATTTCTTCTGGATAATGGAGGAATGATAGCTTATCTTGGAGAGATAATGTGGAAAAAAGGTATTTATGTAAAAAACAAAGAGATAGATAATTTAGATATTAATCCAAGGCAGAGAACAGACGAGGTTGAGGTTAGTTGGAAATAATTTAATTAATAGTTATTTTATTTTATATCAATGTTTAAATAATTTTAATCCCTGATTTTAAAATGCCAGTAGAAATTTTTGGTGCAAATCTGAAAATGAATCCTGTTCCTGATATAGGAGACCGTGCAAGTTTTTCTGAACCTCTTGAAGATTTATTATTAGATTATGAGATCAATAAGGTTGTTGGAAATAATGAAAGGGAGATAGTTATATTTGCACCTTTGGTATATTTGCATTATCTGTCTTTAAAAAGAGAGGATTTTAAAAAAAATAATTGGAGGTTTGGTTCTCAGAGAGTTAGCAGGCATGACAGAGGTGCTTATACTGGAGAGACTTCTCCAATATGGTTGAGGAATCTTGGTGTAACTGATGTTTTAATAGGACATTCTGAGGTTAGAGAAGAACTTGAGGAACTTGCTGTTAGTTTAACTGGTATTGAGGGTTATGATAAAGAGCCTATAGACAGGTATCTTAAGCCTGAAATACAAAAAGCTTTAGAGCGTGGTCTTCGAGTGTTTTACTGTGTTGGAGAAACAGAAACCGAGAAGCAGGGGGGAGATACTGAAGAAGTTTTATCAAGACAGTTGTGGGAAGCATTTGAAGAATCTGGTTTTGATGAAGCTAGGTATAAATTAGTAATTGCTTATGAACCGAGATGGTCAATTGGAGGAAATGAACTTACTCCTAAGCCAGGAGAAATTGAACAAGCACATAGAACAATTAGAGAAGTTATGAGTGATATTGGATTTAAGGATTCTCAAGATTTAAGAATTCTCTATGGAGGAAGTATGAATCCTGGGAATGTTAAAGAAATCATGGCGGTTCCAGGAGTTAGTGGAGGATTAATTGGAAGTGCATGTTTAGAGGGTTCTATGTTCGGAGAGGTTGTGAATTATGCAGGGTAAAATTTTTTAAAATGAATAAATTAGCCAGTATTTTTTATCTTAGAAAGCTTGGATTACCTACAATATATCCCAGGATAGTTATGTTTAGAAATGAAAAAGAAATTAGAAAATTTGTAGATTGTTTTTATTATGATTGTGATGGTTGGGTTTTAAGATGCGGAAGACTTCCTTATATGGGGGATAAAATGGAAGGTCAGTTGCCCTGGGATATTGCTTATTCTAGAGATGAGTTAACAGAGAAGATTATTAAGTTACAAGGAAAAGTGGGAAATTTTTATTATGTTTTTTGTCATGAAGTTAAAGAGATGGTAAAAGGAGGCGTAATGCTTATTGAAGGAAATAAAATTTTAATAGAGGCTGGTTTTGGAGAACCTAAAGAATTAAGTGCAATGTTCAGAGGAAAAAGAGATCCAGAACAGAGAGTTGTTCTTAGTCCTGGAATGCTATCGTTTAGAGATTATTCAGGAGAGCCTGTACTTACTGTTAGTGATTTATGCGAATTAAGAAATGTTGAGAGAATTATAAACTGGGAGGATATTTCAGCACTGACTCAACCAGTCTCTGTGGAGTTTTCTAGATTAGCTAGAGGAAGTTTTTATGTTCATGATATAGGAGTTTCGGGGTAGAATTTTTCCTTTTTAACATAATTTTAAAATCTGAAAATATTTTTTATTAAAATGAGATTTATAATTAGTGGACATAAGGGGTTAATAGGAAGTTTTTTATTAAAGAAATTAAAGGAGATTGGTCATGAACCTGTTTTTTTGGTTGATAAAAGAGAGGGAAGGAATGTTTTAGATGTAGATAGTGTTTCTTTTAATGGAAAAATAGATTTGTTCATTCATCTAGCTGATTTTTGTAAAATCAACAAGACGATTGAAAATCCTGAAAATGCCTTTGAAAATTCTGTTGGAATACCAGAAGTTCTGGAGTTTTGCAGAAAATATAAAATACCAAAGATTATTTTTTTTAGTT
Organism: Candidatus Pacearchaeota archaeon; assembly: GCA_014728565.1. GTDB lineage: Archaea > Nanobdellota > Nanobdellia > Pacearchaeales > GW2011-AR1 > ARS1285. Next base: position 1,991 of record WJLK01000073.1, on the reverse strand, counting down.
CTTCAAGGGTTTTAAATAAAGAGAAGAATCCTTATACTGCTAGTAAGATTTACGGAGAGGAATTATGCAAGGCTTATTCAGAATGTTATGGTATAAATTACCTGATTATAAGACCCTCAACTGTTTACGGTCATTTTAATGACAGAACTAAGAGATTAGTTGATATATTTATTTTAAATGTTCTGGAAGGAAGGGAATTAAAGATGTTTGGAAATGAAAATAAAACTCTTGTTTTTACTTATATTGATGATTTTATCAGAGCTTTTCTTTTAGTAATGGATGAGAATAATAAGGAATTTGATATTGCTTCTGGAAAGGGAATAAATGTGAGTTATGTTGCTGATTTAATAATAGGATTAAATGGTCAGAGAAAAAAGACTTTTTATTCCTCAGAAACTGCACAACCTCAGGAGGTTGAATTAGATATCTCGAAACTTAGAGAATTTGGTTTTGAACCTCAGGTGAGTATAGGGCAGGGAATAAAAAAGACTTTGGATTGGTATAAAAAGAATTTTTATGAAATTGTCAATACAAGACAAAAATCCGATTAATTCAAAAGCTTTATAAACCTGTTTTTTTTAATTTTTCCAGACCAATGATAGGAGGTTAAAATGGTTTCTGTATATGAACTCGTAGAAAAAGCAAGAAAAACTGGAAAAATTGAGAAAGGAACAAATGAAGTTACAAAGGCAATAGAGAGGGGGACTGCAAGGTTAGTGGTTTATGGTTCTGATGTTGATCCTAAAGAGATTGTTCAACACCTTCTGATTTTATGCAAGGAGAAAAAAATTCCTTGTGTTGAAGCTGATAAAAAAGAAAAGTTAGGAATTGCTGTAGGTTTGAATGTTTCCTGTGCATCTGTTGCAATTATAATTCCTGGAGATGCTGAAAAAGACCTTGAAGGATTTGTTAAAAAATTAGGTAATTAATTTAAACATTATTTATTAAAATGGGAAGCAAGACACAAAAAATAAAGGAAGGAAGAGGAAGTTCTGCTAAAGGTGCAGATGCTATTCTTACAGAGACAGCTGTGCCTGCTGTAGTAGAGGGGATTATAGGAAGAACAGGTGCTAAAGGAGAGGTTACTCAGGTCAAATGTAGGGTTTTGCAGGGTTTTGATAAAGGAAAACTAATGAGAAGAAATGTAAAAGGTCCTGTTAGAAAAAGAGATGTTTTGATGTTAAGAGAGACTCAGATAGAGGCAAGAAGAGTGAAAAGCAAGAATATGAGGGGGTCTTATTAAAATGAGTCAGTCATTGGAACAAGGAGAATGGTTGGATATTAATGAATATATTGAAGGGAGAGTAGGTAAAGATTTATTAGTACGCTGGATTGATGCATGTTTTAGAATAGATGATGATTTATCTGGTTTTAGAGTCAGGGGTTCTTTACAACAGGGTTTAGAATTAATAAATCCTGATAATTCATATGGATATGTTTTTTTCCAACATTATTCAGCTTTAAGTGCTGAAGATTCATTAAGCCAGATTAGAGATGTTTATGAAAATTCAGGACATACTTGGGTAGAAACTTCTTTTAAAAAGATATTGAATTTAGCAGGTTTTTACTGGAGGTCAGGTTAAAATGCCAACATGCTCATTTTGTAAAAAACCATATAACGAACATAAGGGAATTGTTGTTTTTACTTTTGATGGAAAATCTTTATCATATTGTTCAGGTAAGTGCAGAAGAAATGCAGAATTAGGAAGAGATCCAAAAAAAACAAACTGGGTCAGAAGAGAGAAAAAAGGCAAGAGTATTAAAGAACTTAAAGAGGAGAAAATAAGAAGTATAAAAGAAGATACAGGGGATAAAAAATAATCAAACATACTCATAAATGAATACATTGTTTTTAAAATAAATTATTTGAAAGTTGCATTTAATATTTTCTCTTGAAATTATGAATCTTGCATTGTTATTTTTTAAAATTTTTATTTTTTTATTACAATTTTTTGATTTGAAGAATTCTTCAACAGCACTGCGGTTTCCAT
>WJLK01000072.1 GCA_014728565.1 Candidatus Pacearchaeota archaeon | reverse complement strand
GGTCTGATTTCGAGAAGGACAGGATTGCACAGAAGAACTGTTTATGATACAACAGAGATGCTTATTAAAAAAGGTCTTGTTGGTTATATTTTGAAAAATAATAAGAGGTTTTTTGAAGCTAGTAGCCCTCAGAGAATATTGGATATTATTGATGAAAAGAAAAATATTATAGATTCTGTTTTTGATGGGTTAATGGAAAAATATCAGAATGTTAAGGAAAAACAGGAGACTAATTTTTATAAGGGCAAGGAAGGATTAAAAACTGTTTTTGAAGACCAGCTTAATTTTAAGGAAATTCTGATTCTTGGAGCAAGCCCAAAAGCTTATGAGGTTTTGCAGTTTTATTTTAATTTTTATGATAAAAAAAGAAAACAGAAAAAAATAAAGACAAAAATAATAACTAGTGACAGAAGAATTAAAAAAATTCCTCTTGCTGAAATTCACTATCTTCCTGAGAAATATTCCAGTCCAGTTTCTGTAAATATTTATGGTGATAAGACAGCTATTATATTATGGGCAAGTGAGCCTCTTGCAATTGTTATTAAAAACAAGGAAATTGCAGAGAGTTATAAAAATTATTTTGAGTTGATGTGGAGAGTTGCAAAGTCATTAATCTGATTAATTACTATAATATTTATCCCTTAATCTCATCTCTAGATTAACTCTTTTTTTCATTAAATTTAATTTATGTTTTATTGATTCATAAGTTCCCTTTAGGGAATCATCTCCAGTTAGTCTTTTATAATTCTGATACCATGCTGTTGTTTCAATATGGAAATCTACAAACAACTCAGCAGCTGCGTAAAGTCCCTCTTCTCTAAAATAATCCATGCTTTTCTCAAGACAGAGATATATTTCATCCACTAGTTCAAATCTTTCTAGAATTTTTCTTTTTAATCTATTTGCCTCTCTGGTGTGTAGTTGTTCATTGAGGGTATTTTGTCTTATTTTCTCAATATCTATGGCTGAGGCTACCATAATTATGATAGTAAAAAGAGTTTTAAATAATTTTTTAATTATAATTCATGTTTTACTTCTTTTAACAGAGCTATTAGTGAGAAATATAATTTTCCATTTCTCCTAAATTCTTCTAATTGTGATTGTAAATTGGATATTTCAGAAGTTATTACATCATAAAAATCTGCTTTTCCAAAAGCGCCATAATGACTATAGATATGTTCTGAATTATTTGCATTTTGAACATAGACTTTTCTTTGAGATGCATCATAATGTAACCTGTATTCTATTTCACCATTTCCTAGACTGAGTCTTTTTGGTTGAAGTTTGCATAACCACCTGAATTCTATTGAAGTAACATTTTCCAGAGAAATTGGAAGAACTGGTCTTTGTTTTTTTAGTCTTCCTTTACGTCCCGGACAAGCTTCTGAAAAAACTATAGCATTCTCTTGTAATCTTCCAACCATTGTTGGATTAAAAATTATCTTTGTTTATAAATTTTTATGTATAGGCAATATTTAAATAGATTTTATTATTACTGTTTTTATGCAAATAAAATCTATTAAAGCAAGGGAGGTGCTGGATTCGAGAGGTAATCCAACTGTTGAAGTTGAGCTAGCTGTTGAAAAAGGCATTGTCAGAGCAATTGTTCCAAGTGGAACATCAACTGGAAAATACGAGGCAGTTGAACTTAGAGATAGTAATAAAAGATATCATGGCAAGGGTGTTTTAAAGGCAGTAAAAAATGTCAGTAAGATAGCGAGTAAGATTGTTGGAAGAGATTGCACTAAACAGAGGCATATTGATGAAAAAATTTTAGAATTAGATAATACTGATAATAAACATAAACTCGGAGCTAATGCAATTCTAGGTGTTTCAATGGCTGTCTGTCGGGCTGGGGCTGTTGCAAAAAATATTCCACTTTATGAGCATATAAGAGAGATTTCTGAAACTAAAAAAACAAAAATTCCAGTGCCATGTTTTAATGTTATTAACGGAGGTGCTCATGCTGGAAATAATCTGAATTTTCAGGAATACATGATTGTTCCTAATACTGGAAGTTTTAAAGAAGCTTTAAGATATTCTTCAGAAATTTATCATCATCTCAAAAAAATAATAAAAAGCAGATATGGGAAGAATGCAGTTAATGTCGGAGATGAAGGAGGTTTTGCTCCACTTATTGATAGTATAGAGGAACCCCTTATTTTACTGCAGCAGGCAATTGAAAAAGCAGGTTATAAAAGTAAAATTAAAATTGCTTTGGATGTTGCAGCTTCTGAATTTTTTAAAAATAATAAATATGAGCTAGAAGGGAAAAAATTAAACAGAGATGAGCTAATAAAGATTTATAAAAAATTAATTGAGAATTATGATATAATTTCAATAGAGGATCCTTTTGACCAGAATGACTGGAATTCTTTTTCTATTTTAACTTCTTCTGTTGATTGTCAGGTTGTTGGTGATGATTTACTGGTTACAAATCCTCGTAGAATTCAAAAAGCAGTTAGAGAAAAAGCATGTAATTGTTTGTTGTTAAAAGTCAATCAGATTGGAACTATAAGTGAGGCAATTGATGCTGCTAGATTAGCAAAAAGCAACAAATGGAAGATAATGGTCAGCCACAGAAGTGGAGAGACAGAGGATAGTTTTATCTCTGATTTAGCTGTTGGTTTAAATGCAGACTTTATAAAATCTGGTGCTCCTGCTCGTGGAGAGAGAACCTGCAAGTATAACCAGTTGTTGAGGATTGAGGAAGAAATTAATTAAGCTGACTGATGTTGAGGTTGTCTTAGTAAATCTGGAATAACTCTTTGAAGTTCATCTGATGGTGTTGAGTAGACAAGAATTCTGTTTTTAGGGTCTTCTAAAAAACCTAGAACCTGTTTTCTTTTTTTTCTGTCATGAATCTGTTTTCCAAAAAAATCAAGAGGATAGGCTATCATGTACATTGTCTGATTATTACCTGGAAATAATTCAGATGAAATTCTTTTTTGAGAAGATACTGATTCAGGTTCTGGAATTTCAGGTTCTGTTGCTAATCTGCAGAGAACAAGAGTTTTTCTATTATTATTTGTTATTCTTACAAGTTTTGATAATCCAAACAGATGTTCATGTCCCTGATAGACATCTAATCCAATTCTGTTATGTCTGTACTGAATTCTGAAATTTCCTGCTTCAAGAACTTCTCCTGGAATTTTTGAATCCAGATCTTCAATTCTTTGATAATTATAATGCTTTCTTATGTGCCTAAAAAATTTTACTAAAAAATATTCTCCTGCTGCAACAGTCCAGTTATTACATCCGATATATTCATCTTCATCATTTAGATAACCTCTCTGATGCAGGAAGCGTCTTAATCTAACTTTTTTACCTTGTAGAGATGTTCGATATCTGAGGATTCTTCGGCATCTTTCATCTTCATGAACTGGAATGAGGTCTTCTGTCTCTCTTCTGAGAAAAAACCAGTTACCACAGTTATAGCAATCTAAAAGTTGCTCTTGCATAAAACTTCATGATAATTCCATTAATAAATTTTATTTTTTTCTATAATATAAAATCAGAAAGATTTTAAAATAGAGAAATTGTATATATAATATGAAACATAAAATTGTAACTTACACTGCAAAACCTGATAAGATAGAAGAGGTTAAGAAATTAGTAAACCAGTTTGTTGAGTATGTGAAAGAAAATGAGCCAGAGACTCTAGTTTATGAGTGTTATCAGGATAAAAAAGATTCAAGTTCCTTTATACAGTTCATGACCTTTTTGAGTGAGGAGGCTGAAGAGAGGCATAAAAATTCTGGACAGTGCAGGAGATTTGTTGAACTTCTTTATGGAAATTTAGTTGAAGAACCTGAATTTGGAGATGTTAATTTAGTGAAGAGTAATAGGGATTGATGAATTTTGAAGTAATTTATTTTTGTTAACTTGGGATTGGCTTTTATATCATGGTCTTGGTTAGGTTTGAGATTGTTGAACTAAAGAATTAAGTTAGGATTATTAATATTTTTGTTGAATCAATTTTTTTTAATAAGAGATTTATTTAAGAATCAAAATAAACTTTCTGGCCCGTTGTTATGTTGTTGAATTCTGTGAATCCAGCATTGACTTCAATTACATATTTTGCAGGTTTTGATGAATAAGTTTTGCAGAGTTCCTGTTTACATGGTTCTGTATTTTTAATTATCTGGATAATTTGTTTTTCTGAATTAAGAAAAATCATATCTAATGGTATAAGTGTATTTTTCATCCAGAAATTTCTTGGTTTTTCACTATTAAAAACAAACAACATTCCTGAATTACCTTTTAAGGATTTTCTGAACATTAATCCTTTTGTATGTTGTTCTTTTGTTTCTGCAATTTCAGCATTGATTGTTTTTTGATTTTCAAAAACAACTTCTTTTGTTTTGTTTTTTGGAAATATGTTGTATAGAAGAATTATTGTAATAATTATTGTAATTAATGATGGTGAGATTAGTATAAAGATTAAGATTTTTTTATTTTTGTTTCTCATTTTTCATGGATTATAAATGTTTTTTAT
>WJLK01000009.1 GCA_014728565.1 Candidatus Pacearchaeota archaeon | reverse complement strand
TTAACTATAAATTTTTCTTAGAGGGGCTAAGAAAAAAAGAATTTCTCCTGAACAATTTATTTAGATGGAGGGATTCTGGCATAATTCTAGGAATAACAATGATACTTTATTCAGTTAAAGAATATAAGGAATCTGAAAAATATTTAAAAAAGATAACAAATAATACCCGATCTTTTAAAGAGAGATTAATGAAACTTTATAGTATTTATTATTTGCAAAAATTGATTTAAAATGAAAAAAACACTTGTAACTGGAGCTACAGGATTTATAGGGAGTCATCTAGTAGAGGAACTTATTAAGAGAGGGGGTAAAGAAAAAATAAGATGTCTTGTTCTTAAAAAAGATCCTATCCTCAAGGATATTAATGAAAAAGGTATTAACCTACTAAGGAAGAGGGGTGTAGAAATTTTTTTTGGGGATCTTTTAGATTCTAAATCATTAGAAGAAGCTACAAAAGATGTAAATAAAGTATTCCATCTTGCTGCAATTTCCAGACCGATGGATATCCCTAAAAAACTTTATTATGAAACAAATGTCGCAGGTACAAGAAATTTACTTGAATCATGTAAAAAAAACAATGTTAAAAAATTTATCTATGTTTCTAGTATGTCTGGCTTTGGTTTCTCTAGAAATGGAGAGATAATAAATGAAAAATCTCCAAAATTTCCTGTTACGGATTATGGGGATAGTAAAAAACAAGGTGAGAGATTAGTTCATAGTTTCTGTAAAAGAGAGAGTATTAACTTTGTTATAATCAGGCCACCAATGGTTTTCGGACCAAGGGATTATCAGTTTCTTAAGTTATTCAAAGCTATAAATACCGGTTTTTTTCCTTTGTTAAATAAAGGATCAGCAAAATTTGAATTTTGTTATGTTAAAAACTTAATTAAAGGAATTATTCTTGGGGACGAGTATGGAAGAAATTCTGAGGATTATAATATAACAGATGGTTACACATACACCATTAGAGAGGTTGTTTATGAAATTTCAAAAGCTCTCAATATAAATTTAGTTCCTATTATAATTCCAGTTTCTTATGCTAAATCTATTGCATTTATGTTTGAAATCCCTTACAAAATAATTGGAAGAAAACCTCCCTTTGGAGTAGGCACTGCTTCTTGGATGAGTAACAATAATATAAGAGATATAAGTAAAGCAAAAAAAGAGATTAATTATAAAAGAGAGATTCCTTTGAAAAAGAGCATTTCAGAAACTGTAAAATGGTATAAATCCAGAAGGTTCTTATAATGACAAAGACAATTTTCTTCTATCTTGATGCTGTAGGTTATAAATTTATCAGAGATATGCCTTTTATTAATCATCTGGGAAAGCAAGGATCTTTAACAAAGGCTGAAGTTGAACCATTACACCAGATGGAATTTTGTATTTTTACAAGTCAGCCACAAAAGAATTTAAACTACTGGACATGGTATTATCTAGACTCAAAGAATTCTCCTTACAAATGGGTAAAATATCTTCCAAAAATATTTGAAACTCCTTTATTAAAAAAGACTATTAATCATGTTACTGTTTTTAAGGAATATTTAAAAGGCAATACTCATATGACTCCTATAGGAAATATTCCTTTGAGTATCCTAAAAAAATTAAGTTTGACCTCAAAGAAATCATTTATTGATAAATACCCAGTAGAAGTTCCTACTTTATTTGACGTCCTAAGAAAAGAAGGTGTTGGTTATTATTGTTATGAATGGCCTATTTATTCAGATGAAAAAAAAACAGGATTAAAGGTCATTAAGAAAAAGGATGAAAATTTTTTAAAAGAAGTCTTAAAAAATAAAGAAAAAGAGTTCTTATTTGTACATCTTACTGTTTTTGATGCAATCCTGCATAGAAAAGGAAGCAAAAACAAAGCAATAAAAAGATATTTAAAAAAGCTTGATAATCTGATTGAAAAGTTTTGTAAATCCTTATTAAATGAAGATAAAGATTTGAATATAGTAATTGCCTCTGACCACGGGATGGTTGATATTAAAGAAAAGATTAATGTTGACAATTTATTTGAAGATCTTGATTTAGACTATTTATTAGAGTCAACAATTATAAGGGCTTGGGGAAATAAGGATTATTTAAAAATATTGAAATCTAGGTTAAAAGGAAAAAAAGGAAAAATATATACTTATAAAAATAAAGAATCCTGTCCTGTTAAATTTGACAGGAAATACACCGGAGACCTTATTTTTATTGCAAATCCTGGTTATGAAATCTTCCCAGATTTCTTTAATAAAAAAGGTGCTAAAGCTATGCATGGTTATGACCAAACAGAAAAATTAGATGCTTTTTTTATTTGCAATAAGAAAATAATCAATAAAAAGAGGATTAGTGTAATAGATATCTGTCCGATTATCCTGAAGTTATTAAATATTGAAAAACCAAAAAGCTGGAAAGGCAAAAATTATTAGTCAAATTTAAATTCATATATCACAACAGATGGTTGTTTAGGATTCCCAAAGGTCTGGACAGGAATTAAGGTTTCATTGTGTCTCTGAGGATAAGAATACATCCAGGGCTCATGATTCTCATAAACTGATAACATAAGATATCTTGGCTTATAATCTTTTATAAACGAATCTAGACCTGCTTCACCTTCCTGATATTTTAATAATTCCTTTGTTTGAGTATGTTTAGCGTATCTTGCTAAGGCTATGGGATAAACAGATCTCTCTGAGTAATATTGAAGCTGGGGTTTTGATTTGCTGATTATTATGTCTTCGTGATTAGAATTTTCTTTTATCCATAAACCAGATTGTTTAACCTCCAAATATGAATTTTTCTTTGCATCTATTAAATTATTTGCCCATGTCAGATTAGGAATAAGAAGAGCTATTAAAACTATGAAAGATATTGTTAAAATATGCTTCTCTTTTAATTTAAAATAATTTTTTATAAAATTTGATATCTGAAATAATGCTATTGCAGAGATTACAAAAAGAAACGGCAGTATTGGAATTATATATCTTTGCTCTATATAAGGAGTTATATATCCTAAAGCAAAGAAGGGTATAAAAATCCATAAAAAGACAAATAACTTTTTTTGATTATCTTGATTTTTAAAAATGCTATCAAATCCCAGAATAAGGTCGATAAAAAAATAAAAAACACCTATTATAAATAATACAAAGATGGGTGTTGTTAGCATATAAGGGAGATCAAAAAAATAATCAAAATTAGAGGAATCAAAAACTGAAGGTCTATCCCCAACTTCCCCTGTTTTAGAAGTTCCTTCGATGCCTGCGTAATAGGAGACCCAATCCATAACAGGATTTCCGTAATGAGAGGAATATAAAATTACCTGAGGTGTAAAAATTAAAAGAAAAATTACAAAAGCAAACCATAACCTTTTATCTTTTAAAAATTTAAATTTTTCTTTTGTAAAAATAAATATTAAAAAAACTGGTGCAAACATTACATATTGCATTCTTGTTAAGATAGAGAGAGTATAAAATATTGCAAAGAGATATATGTAAAAATCACCATTTTTTTTGACATAACCCTTCCAAAAAAACAACAAACCTAGTAACAAAAAAAATGTAGCAGGTATAGAAGTTAGAGGTCTTCCTGTGAAAAATAAGATTATCCAGGAAAAAGTCAGTCCAATTGAGGATGCTAAGGCTAGTTTTTTATTAAACATCTCTTTTATTAAAAAATAAGAAACAAAAACAATCCCTGTTGAAAATAAAACTTCTGCAAATCTTACTCCAGCCTCACCAAGACCGAATTTGAATATTATTAAAGGGATTAAGGCCCATAAAAAACCTCTCCGATAATACCATATATCATTGATCGGAAGGTCTAAAGCCAATCTTTTAGCTGGAGAGAGATAATGTGCAGCATCAAACCAGAGTGGTTGGTTCAGGGTTTTAAAAAACACTACCATTCTTATAATAAATGCTAATCCTAATATGATAAGAAAAATTTTATCATAATTATCCTTTACCCATCCTGCGAATATTTTTTTAAATATCTTTTTTCTGTTTTCTATTTTTCTAGAAGGATATGTTTCTCCTTTTTTGTCATCCATTAGTTTAGCAGTTTTATCTAGAGTGTTAAACAATTCTTTTTCTTCCATTTATAAATAATCCAGGGAGGGTTTTTAATGTTTTTTATTTTTTTATTTTAATCTCTTTTATTGTAAATTCTTTATTAGAGCCCGAACAGGTTTTGCAAATATTGATAGTATCTTTATTTCGTAATACTTGTTTTCTAAAACTAACCATTTTTTTAGAGTTCCAGATATCTGAAATTTTTTGTTTTTTGATATTCCCCAGGATATGCTTTCCCTGAGCATCCCTACAACAAGGAACTACTGAGCCATCTACGTTTATAGTTATTTCTGACCATAGATAATCGCAAACTTTTCCAGAAAGCTTAATCTCTTTGACTTCAGATTCCTCTAACATATATCTTTGGAAGATATTATTTCTTGGAAGATATTCATATATTTTATCTTTTAATTTTTCATCCATGATTCCTACAGTTTTAAAAAAAAGTGTATCAACTTCTGTTTTTTTTGCAAGTTCAATAACCTTCTTTATTTCGTGCTCGTTATGTCTCATAACTATAAACTGTATTTTTACTTCAGGATATCTTGTCTTTTTTTTATTTTTTAATTCCTTAATTTTTTCTAAACTTTTTATAACTTTGTTGAAATCTCCTTTTTTTCTATATTTATTATAAGTTTCCTCAGAAGCACCATCAAGTGATATTATAAGTTGGTCTAGTTCCGAGTCTATTAGACTATCAATCATCTCTTCATTTAAAAAATAACTATTCGTGCTTGTATTTACAAAAATATTTTTAGATTTTGCATATTCAACCATTTTATAGAAATCCTTATTTAAGAAAGGTTCTCCCCAATTCCACAATCTTAGATGTATTATGGAGTCTCCAAGGTTATCCATTATTTTTTTAAAATCAGTTAAGGAAAGATTTTCAGGTTTTCTTTTTAAAAGTCCTTCTCCTGTAGGACAAAGAGGACAATTAAGATTGCAATAATTAGTAGGTTCTATCATAGCAGTCAAGGGTTTTCCTAAAACCCTGGTAAGTTTAAAAAACTTAGAAAAATATATAAGGAATAGATTTAAGACTCTCATTGGCCTTATTAAAACATACTTAAAAAAGATATTTGCTTTGCTTTTGATATCCATAAAAAACTTGAAATAGGATAGATTTTTAAAATTATCTGTAATGAATATATAATGAAAAATACAAACCTTCTAGTAATCCTTGGCAGGGGTGGGCATACAGAACAGATTTTAAGATTAGTTAATAAGTTAGGAAAAAGATACAATTATGAATATGTTATTTCTGAAAATGATAATTTATCTAAAAAAAAGATAAAATACAGGGGGAGGATATTCCGGATCAGGAATCCTAGAGAAATGAGTGATAAAAACCCGATAATTGTTTTTTTTAAGCTTTTTAAAACAACCTTTCAATCAATAAAAATTTTATTTAAAAGTAAAGCAAAAACAATAATAACCTGCGGTCCTGGATTAGCAATCCCTATATCCATAATTGGAAAATTATTATTTCAAAAAAAGTTAATATTCATAGAATCCTGGAGCAGGGTTTATAGTAAATCTCTGGCAGGATTGTTCTCATATAGAATATCTGATCTAACCTTTATTCAGTGGCCTGAACAAAAAGAAAATTATCCAGAAGCTATATTCGCTGGAAGGTTAGGATGAAAAAAAATATATTAGTAGTTGTTGGAACTGGAAAATTTGATGAACTAATTAAGGCGGTTGACAAAATAGCAGGAAAATTAAAAGATAACATAATAATGCAGATTGGTAATGGAAAATATATCCCGAAAAATTGCAAATATTTTAGATACAAACCTTCATTAGAAAAGGAATACAAAGATTCATGGATTGTTATAAGTCATGGAGGAGCAGGGAGTATTTATGAATTATTAAAAAAAAATAAAAAAATAATAGGTGTTGCCAACATTAATAGAACAGATACGCATCAGGAGGAGATTCTAAAAGCTCTCTCGGAAGATAATTTTTTAATCTGGTGTAAGGATTTAAATAAAGTTTCTAATTGTATTGAGAAAGCAAAAAAATACCAATTTAAAAAATATAAAGTTCCTAAATGCAGGATTCATGAAAAAATAACAGAATTTTTAAAATGTGTGGGATAATAGCAATATCTGGAGATTATGATAAAAGAAATGTCAGAGAAGCTATAAATTTACTAAGTCATAGAGGTCCTGATGATTCTGGGATTTATTTTGATGGGAAGATAGCTATGGCTCATAAACGTCTATCAATAATCGATTTAAATAGAAGAGCGAGTCAGCCTTTTGTCTCTGATAAAGGAAATGTCATTGTATTTAATGGTGAGATTTATAATTTTAAAGAAATAAAAAATGATATTAATAAAATAAAAAAATATGACTTCAAAACAAATTCAGACACAGAGGTTTTATTAGCAGCTTACGAAGTTTTTGGTGAAAAGTGTCTTAACAAACTTAATGGCATGTTTGCATTTGTTATATATGATTCTAAGAAGAAAAAATTCTTTGTTGCAAGAGACAGGCTTGGAATAAAACCTCTTTATTATTATGAGGATGATAAAAGAATAATTTTTGCTTCTGAAATAAAAGCCATATTAAAATTTATAAAGGCTAGAATAAACAAAGATGCTGTTCATGATTATTTCAATTATTTCATACAGCAAGGAAACTGGACCTGGTTTGAAGGTATAAAAATTTTTCCCAGGGCTAATTACTGCATTATTGATTCAGGAAAAATGAATATTAAGGAATATTGGGGATTAGAGTATAGTAGCGAGATAAAAGAAGAAAGACATGCTATTGAAGAATTGAAAAAACTTCTAGAGAAGAGTATTAAGAGAAGATTAATTGCTGATGTTCCTGTAGGTAGTTTTCTCTCTGGTGGTATTGATTCTTCTTTAATATCTGCAATTGCTTCAAAAAATAATAAGGAATTCCGAACTTTTTCTGTATCTTTTGATGTTGATCAGACTGAAAATAAAAACGCTAAAGAGGTTTCTGATTATCTTAAAACAAAACATTATTCTCTTACTATTACTTCAAAAGATTTTATAAATGTTCTAGAAAAAATGATCTGGCATTATGATCAACCAATAAGTTTTGCATCTTCTGTTCCACTTTATTTTCTTTCAAGATTAACAAAAGACAAAGTTAAGGTTGTTTTAACTGGAGAGGGTGCTGATGAATTATTCGCAGGATACTACAGATATAATAGAATACAAAAAATTTTAACATGGAATAAAAAAATACCTCCTTTATTAAAAAAACCCCTGTTTAAAATGAGTAAGAATATTGTTGATCCTCGTTATAGGAAAAATCTAGAAATGCTTCTTAGTAACTTTAATTCAGAGTACATTACGGGAATAAACATTTTTATTGGAAACGAGCGTGATAGATTATTGAAGGTTAAGAAAAACCATATGGGAAATGATGAGATAGTAAGATTGCTTTCAGAAAAAAATTCCAGTTTTTTAAATAAAAATCTTTGGATTGATCTAAATAGTTATCTGCAAGAACTTTTAACAAAGCAGGACAGAATGAGTATGGCTGCAAGTATTGAAAGCAGAGTTCCTTTTTTAGATCATAAAATAGTTGAATTTGCTGCAAAACTATCAGATAATTTGAAAATCAAAAATGGTTCCGGAAAATATTTGTTAAAAAAAGTAGCAGAGGAGTTTTTACCAAAAAGAGTAATTTATAGAAAAAAAATAGGATTTACAGTTCCCCTAGATAAGTGGTTCAAGGGGGAGCTTAAAAATTATATAGAAGATAAATTATCTGATAAAGAACTTGATGAATTTTTTAACAGGTCTGAAATAAACAGATTGTTAAGATTGAATAAGAAAAAAAATGTTTCATTGCAGCTGTGGGCTTTGCTTAACTTTAAGATTTGGAAGGATGTTTATTTATAAGCTCTAAATAAATTTTTTCAATATTTTTCATCACTTTTTTCTCAGAAAAATTTTCAGCTGTTTTTCTAGCATTCTCTCTTAATTTTAGAGCATTAATTTTCCGGATGTCCTTTAAAATTTTTTTTAGTTCATCTTTTGCTTTTATTTCAAAAAGAAAACCATTTTTTTCATCAATAATCTCTTTCGCTCCCTGATTTTTACTAGAAATAGGGACCAATCCTAGAGCCATTGACTCAAGCAAAGATTGAGGCATTCCCTCCCTAAGACTTGGAAGAACAAAAGCATCAGCCTCTTTTAATTTTTTTATTTTTTCTTTGAATTTAGTATATGGAAAAATCCATTTTTGATGATTTAAATTAAAATAATCATCATTTAAGCTTTGAATTTTCATTTCGATTGATGGATATGTTTTTATTCCGTAAATTCTTGAATAATCAACTTTTTTTTCTACTATTCCTAATATTTTTCCTTCTAGGAGTGGGTGTGTAATAAAAT
>WJLK01000071.1 GCA_014728565.1 Candidatus Pacearchaeota archaeon | reverse complement strand
CTTCTGAATTATCAGGAGGTGAGAGACAGAGAGTAGCACTTTCCAGAGCTCTTGCAAATGATCCTGAGGTTATACTTGCTGATGAGCCTACTGGAAATCTAGATACAAAAAGAGGAGAGGAAGTTGCTGATATGTTTAACAAATTAAGTAAAGATGGAAAAACAATTATCCTAGTTACACATGATCTCGAAATAGCTAAGCATGCTAATAAAATTTACAGACTAAAAGACGGCAAATTTATAAATAAATAGAATGTTAAAAGATTTCTTTTTATTAAGCTTGAATAATCTTAAGAGAAGAAGATTAAGAAGTTGGTTAACTATGATTGGAATATTTATTGGTATTGCTGCTGTAGTTTCTTTGATATCCCTAGGGCAGGGCTTACAAAATGCAATCACAGGACAATTTGAAACTCTTTCCACTGATAAACTAACTATTCAAAATTCAGGAACAGGATTTGGACCTCCTGGAAGTACTGTAATTGAAAAACTAACAGAACATGACTTAAGGGTGATTGAAAGAGTAAGAGGTGTTGAAATAGCTGTTCCTAGATTAGTGAGAGTTGTTAAATTAGAATACAACGATGCTGCTAGTTTCAATTATGTGGGTGATATTCCTCAAGAAAAAGAGAAAATGGAACTTGTCTATAGTGCAATGAACATGGAAGCTGAAGAGGGAAGGTTACTGAAACCTAGTGATCTTGGAAAAGTTGTTATAGGTTCTAATATTGCAAAAGAAACTACTTTTGATAAAGAAGTAGAATTAGGAAAAAGTATTGTAATTCAAGGCCAGGAATTTGAGGTTTTGGGGATTCTAAAAAGAGGAAGCAGCTTTCAGGTTAATGATATTGTAGTAATGTTGAATGATGATGTGAAAGAACTATTAGAAATAGATGATGAAATTGATATTATAATTGCGCAGATTGAAAAAAATGAAGATATAGAAGAGGTAGCTGCAAGAGTTGAAAGAGCAATGAGAAAAGATAGAGGCTTAGATGAGGGAGAGGAAGATTTTTCTGTTCAAACTCCTCTACAATCCTTAGAAGTTGTAAATCAGGTTCTTGGAACAATCAATGCTATTGTTGTAGGTATTGCTTTTATCTCTCTTCTAGTTGGTGGAATAGGTGTTGCAAATACAATGTATACTGCAGTACTTGAAAGAAGAAAAGAGATAGGAACAATGAAAGCAATTGGAGCAAAAAATTCTGATGTCTTGTTAATATTTTTAATTGAATCTGGATTGCTTGGATTGGTGGGAGGTATTATTGGAATACTTATCGGAGAGGGTTTAGCTTTTGGATTAAGTTCTGCTGCTAACAGTTACTTTGGAAATCAAATTATAAGTGTGGATCTTTCCATTCCACTAAACCTGTCTGTACTAACTTTTTCCTTTTTGCTTGGAGTTTTATTTGGAGCTATTCCAAGTTATCAGGCAAGTAAACTAAGACCTGCGGAGGCATTGAGAGGATGATAGAGGATTATTTTAAGATAGCAATTAAAAGTTTAAAAGAGAGAAAAACAAGAAGTTTTCTTACTGTGCTTGGAATATTTTTAGGAATACTGACTATTTTTGTTTTACTGAGTTTATCTCTTGGATTAAGAGATTTTGTTAATGAACAATTTGAAATGCTTGGAAGTGATAAATTTTTTATTCAGCCAAAAGGACAGGCAGGTGCACCTGGAACAGGAGGTGCTGTTGAATTAACTCTTGATGATGTAAATGTTATTGAAAAAGTTGATGGAATTGATGATGTTTCTTATTTTGCTGTTGGAAATGCAAAAATTGAATTTAAAGAGGAATCAAGATATTATTTTGTTATAGGAATGCCAACTGAAGATGCTGAAAAAATAAATCTAATTTTTGAATCAACAGGAATTGGAATTGATGAAGGAAGAATGTTGAAAAAAGGCGATAGCAAAAAAATATTGATAGGTTATAATTATAGGTACAAAAATCTTTATGAGGAGCCACTTAGAGTAAGAAATAAAATTGAATTAAACGATGTAGAATTTGAAGTGGTTGGAATTCTTGAAGCTGTTGGAAATCCAGGAGACGACCAGCAGGTTTATATTAGTATGGAAGATTTTAAAGAACTTTTTGATTCTGATGATAGAGTTGATTATATAATGATTCAGGTAAAATCTGAAGATGAATTAAAAGAAATTTCAGAAGAGGTTGAAAAAAAATTAATGAAATACAGAGATGTTGATGAAAAAACAGTTGACTTTACAGTGTTGACCCCTGAAGAACTGCTAGAAATTTTTGATGATGTTTTAAATGGTATTACAGGTTTCCTATTTATAATAGCTTTTATATCTGCAGTAGTTGGAGGTATAGGAATTGCAAATACAATGTACACTTCTATATTAGAGAGAAAAAAAGATATAGGAACAATGAAAGCAATTGGAGCAAAAAATTCAGATATTCTACTGATATTTGTTATTGAATCTGGAATTCTTGGTTTAATCGGAGGAATACTTGGTGTTGTTGTTGGAATTGGAGTTGGAAAAATAATAGAATATATAATAACTATCTATCTCGGTTCTAATTTACTAAGAGCCTCTCTAAATCCTATTTTAATACTAGCTTGTTTAGGATTTGGTTTTATTGTAGGAATTATCTCTGGATTTTTTCCAAGTTATCAGGCAAGTAAACTAAGACCTGTGGATGCTTTGAGGTATGAATAAATAAAAAAAGAAGCTTTTTTAAATGCAAAACAATTAAAAACAATATAAAAGGAGAAAAATGAAGAAAAATTTTTTAATAATGTTCTCAGTATTGTTGGCAGTCCTGTTAATTGTTCCAGTTATAGCTATTGATAAAGAAAGAGAGGAAAGACTTGAATTTGGATATGTTGTTGATGTTCTTAGAATAAGCACAGAACCTGATACTCTAACCCCTGGAAATCCTGGAAAATTAAAAATAACTTTAAAGAATAAAGCAAAGTTTGATGTCTTTGATTTAAGATTAGAAGTCGACCTTCCTAGTCAGATTGCACTTTTAAAAGACACTTCGAGAAGAAGAATATCAAGAATGTATTCTGGAGAAATAATTCAAATCTCTTATGAAATTATTGCACTACCAACTGCAAGCGAGGGAGTGTATGAAGCTAATTACAATCTAACTTATCTAAATCATGTTGGAACTGAAAGATCTGAAACAGACAGTTTTAGTGCTGTTGTCAAGGGAGATATTGATATCTATGCCCAAGTAGAAGAAACTACCTTATACAAAGGCAATAACATAGGAGAGGTAACGATTAAATTTATCAACGATGAAGTTGCTGATATTAAGTTCCTGACAGCGAAATTAGAAGAATCTGAAGACTACGAGATAATATCCAATAAAAGAGAGTATATTGGAGATTTAGATTCTGATGACTTTGAATCTGTTGATTTTAAAATAAAGATTCTAAATGAAAAGGAAAAAATTCCTCTTAAACTAAACCTTGATTTTAAAGATTCCTTAAATAACGATATGTCTTATGATACTGAAATTATTTTAGAGATAAGAGAACCTTCGGAACTGGGTATAAAATCAAATAATACATATGTTGTTGTTATAGTTGTTATAGTTGTTATTATTGTAGCTTATTTTATGTACAGGAGATACAAAAAAGGTAGAAGAAAAAAGGAGAAGTATTAGAATAGAATACTAAGCAATATTCAGAAAGGTGGTAAATCAAAAAATAGGGAATGAAAAGGTGCATTTATTGTAAGACAGAGATTCCAGAAAGCCAGGTTATTGATTTCTGTGAGAGATGTGGAAAAGGGGTTTTTGGTGAGAAGATGTTTAAAGCTATAATCCAAAACATGCTTGATGCTCAAAAAAGAGGAGATTTAGACCAGTCAAGGTAGAAATTCCAGTAAAGAAAATTTTTTAAAGGTATTATTTCTATGAATTCTATTATAGAAGTACAAAATATAAATGTAGAGGTTAGTATAAAATGAAAAATAAGAAAACATTGAGAGACAGGGGAAAGATTAAACTTAGTAAGTACTTTCAGAAATTTGAAAAAGGAGACAGAGTGGCTGTAATAAAAGAGCCCTCATTGAATCCAAAATTTCCAAAAAAACTTCAGGGAAGATCTGGAATTATTGAAAACAAGAGAGGAAATAGTTATCTTGTAAGAATAAATGATTTAAATAAACAAAAAGGATATATAATTCATCCAGTTCACTTAAAAAAATTAAAAAACCAGAAATGATAATTGATAGAACTCCTCTAAATTTTAATGAAGTAAAGGAAATCTTAAAAGAAATTCCAGAGAATGAGAAAAAACAACAGGTAGAGGTTTTTTTAAAGAAATTCCTAAAGACAAAATCAGAGCAAGCAAAAAAGATTAAAGAGGATTTGGATAAACTTGATATCTTAAAATTAAAAAGAGAACATATAGTAAAAATAATTGATTTGTTACCAGAGGATGCATCGGATCTGAATAAGATATTTACAGATATCAGTTTGAACGACGATGAAACAAAAAAAATACTTGAAGTTATCAAGAACAAATAAGGAAAATGGCAGAAAAAGAAGAATATGCAATAATCATAGATTACTTACCTTATGGTTATCCTTTAGAGAAAAAAATGATGCCAATAGCTCAGGCTATAGGAACTAAATTCTTCACATTGCTTCAGTTAATTCCAAGAAGAGGTATAAAACTTGAGATTAATGAAAGAGTTTATATAGGAGAGGGAAAAAGAGAAAAGATTTATTACATTCTTGGAAGGCTTCCTGAAAACAAGATAACAGAAAATGCGAGAATACAGCTGCAACAATTCATAAAGAAATACATTGAAGAGAATGAAAAAGATATCATAGGATTTTTTAATAAAGCTGAGGCTATAAATACCAG
>WJLK01000070.1 GCA_014728565.1 Candidatus Pacearchaeota archaeon | reverse complement strand
TTCAATTTCTTACCTTTGTTTTTTTCTTCAATATCCTTTATAAATTTTTTTAAATCAACGGTATAAGAAAAAGGTGAGATCCAGCAAGACTTTTTAAAAAAAGGCCAGTAAGCAGCCTCTAATCTAGGATTAATTTCTTTTAATCTTTTTTTATACTTTTTAAAATCATCAAAAGAATTTGCAGCAATATAAATAGTAGAATTAAAATTAATAAGTTTAGCTTTTTTTAAGTCCTTATCTGGAAATTCCTCAAAAAAATCTATTCTCATTCATTAAGTAAAATACATATTTTATTTAAATATAGTTGTGATTATTTATCAGTTAGATATTTAAACACTCTTCTGTTTTATCTCATATCAAGAGGAGATTAAATAATATGAAAATCTACGGTATAGGAGGATTTAATGAAGTTGGAAAGAATATGACAGCTGTAGATCTTGGAGAGGATGTGATTCTTTTTGACTGCGGTTTGTTTCTTCCCCCAATAGTTGAACTTGAAGAAACAGAAAGGGTCTATACTGAAAAAAAATTAAGAGCAATAAAAGCAGTCCCTGATGATACTTTCTTGGATAAATTAAACTTAAGAAATAAAGTAAGAGCAATAATACCCAGCCATGCTCATCTTGACCATATTGGTGCTCTTCCTTTTTTAGCTAATAGATACAATGCTGAAATCGTTGGAACTCCTTTTACAATTGAGGTCCTGAAAACACTCCTAAAGGACGAGAATATTTTTCTAAGAAACAAACTAAAAACAATTACTCCAAATTCCTTTTATTATATCCAGGGAAAAAATAGAAAATACAGGGTTGATTTTATCAATATCACTCACTCAACCCTGCAATGTTCTCTACTTGCTTTGCACACACCTCATGGAGTTGTTCTTTATGCAAATGATTTTAAATTAGATGACAATCCTGTTTTAGGAAGAAAGCCTAATTATGAGATGATGAAAGACATAGCTCAGGAAGGTGTTAAGGTTCTTATAATAGATTCTTTGTATTCAGGTGATGAGAGAAAAACAGCAAGTGAAAAAGTTGCAAGAGCTCTGCTCGAGGAAGTTCTTCTGACAACAAACAATGAGAATACTGGCCTGGTAGTAACAACATTTTCATCACATATAGCCAGATTAAAATCAATAACTGATTTTGGAAAGAAACTAAACAGGGAGATAGTCTTTGTTGGAAGAAGTCTTGCAAAATATGTGAATGCAGCTTCAAAAATTGATTTATGTCCTTTTAGAAAAGATGTTGAAATTGCAAGTTATAGAAGGCAGGTTGAAAAAAAACTAAAGAAATTAGATAAAAACAGGAGTCAGTATATGCTGGTATGCACAGGACATCAGGGAGAACCTGGAAGTGTTCTTGATAGAATATCTAAAAGTCAGCTTCCTTTCAGGCTTCAAAAAAAAGACCATGTTGTTTTTTCATCTTCAGTTATTCCAGCACCTTCCAATATAGAGAATAGAGAAAGGCTTGATAATAGGATTAAGAAAAGAGGAGTAAGAATATTTAATAATGTTCATGTTTCAGGACATCCTGGAAGAGAGGATTTAAGGGATTTTGTTGATTTAATAAATCCTGAGAATATAATCCCTGCTCACGGAGGTCATGATAAAACAGCACCAATGATAGAACTAGGAGAGGAACTAGGTTATAAGAAAAAGAACCTCCATTTGATAAATGACAAACAGAAACTGAAATTTTAAGTAGTAAAGTTAATTAATGCTAAAATACTTGTTATAACATGGTTAATAATGATATTGTAACTGCTCTGAAAAATGCAATTGACAGGGGTGAATCTCTTGAAAATGCAAAAAAAATAATGATAAATTCTGGTTATAGTCAGAAGGATATTGAGGAGGCTTCTGCATTTGTCGGAGGTGGTGCAACAGCAATGCAGGAGATAAAACCTGATGAACATCTAGCAATGCCAGAACACAAACCAATTGTTTCTTTTCAGGGTCAGACTCCTCAACAACCACCTCAACAACCACAACCAACCCAGCAACAGACTCAATCTCCTCAACCACTTCATCCAGGAGCAACTCCACCAGGAACAACAATACCTACAGAAACAACAAAAGTTAAAACATCTCCATCTCCTCGTTTAGAACCTCAACTTAAAAAAATAAAACCAAAAGAAAAAGGCAAGCTAAAAGAGATAATACTCTTGCTCGTACTATTGTTACTAATAGGGGTTTTATTTGCAACTATCTGGTTTAGGGAAAAAATTCTGGATTTTTTTTCAGGTTTTTAAAATGATTTATCAACCAGCAGAAGATTCCTGGCTTTTGTCTGAAACAACTGAAAAATTTCTTAAAAATGAATTAAAAAATAAGCAAATAAACAAACAGATAAAAATTCTTGATATTGGTTCTGGAACTGGTATCCAGGCAGAAACAATAATGAAACTAGGTTTTAAAAATATTTTAACCTCAGATATAGATGAAAAAGCAGTAAAATTACTTAAAAAAAAATTTAAGTCAGTAAAGTCTGATTTATTCTCAGATATTAAAGAAAAGTTTGATTTAATTGTTTTTAATCCTCCCTATCTTCCTGAAGATAAAAAAGAGCCAGAAGATTCAAAAACAGCAACAACTGCTGGAAAAAAAGGCTATGAACTTATTGTAAGTTTTTTAAAACAAGCTAAAATTCATCTGAATAAAAATGGAAAAATTTTGATTTTATTCTCTTCTCTGAGCAAACCAGAGATTATAAAAGAAAAAACAAAAAAATTAAATTATAAATTCAAATTAATCAACAAACAAAAATTATTTTTCGAAGAGCTTTTTGTTTATTGTTTTACACAAAAATAAGTTTAAAATTTGAAAAAATTAACAAATTCTAAAACACTGTCTTTTAATGTTGTTTTAGGTTTTTCAGTTATACTTCTACATCCAATAATTACATCATTAAAACACTCACTCTGGTAACAATAATCCTCTGTGCACTCATTCCCATCATCACAATCAATATATCTACAATTCCCACAATCAGATATTATCTCATATTCACAATATCCATTAACACAAAAATCATCAGTACAGGGATTTCTATCATCACAATAAATATCACTTAAACACTCTCTGCTGCATCTTGAGATTAGTTTGTTAATACAATCTCCATGATAACAATAATCCTCTGTGCACTCATTCCCATCATCACAATTAATATCTTCGCAAGTATTTTCAGAATATCCATCATAATCAAATAATCCTTTTACTGAAAAAAAGTTTATAAAATTTAAATTCTCTTTCTCCTGGATACATTTTCCCTTAAAACATCCTTGTTCACAAAACTTCTCAATAAATTTTATCTTATCATCACAAAAATATTCTCTTAATACATTCTCATTAATACAAAAATCCTGTTTTATTAATCTAGTTTCAAAAACAGAATCTTTGTATTTTACTAGTCCTCTTACTTCAAAATCCTTGCCCTTATCACTATCAATACATAAAGAACTGATAAGAGGCATTAAAGCAATCATTAACAAGACAAATGTCATAAATTCTCTTTTTTTCATATAATTCTATAGAAATCTGAATATTTAAAATTATCATCTTTTTGAAAATAAAATTATTTTGTATAATTCCAAAAATTTAAATAAGATATAATATAAAATCAATATAATTCATTATGGCAAAAATTTTAGGAAAAAGACAACCAAGAACTCCTTATCCAAATCAGGAATTAATCAGAAACAGAATCTTAGATTATTTAACCAAGAGAGATTTCAAAAATCCTTTTGTTAGAAGAGTATATCTAATCGGAAGTTTAGTTGACGGACAGTTTGGAATTTTTAATAATCCTGAAAAAACAAAAAGAGGTTTCAAATTTGCTAGTGATGTTGATTTAATAGTTGTTGGAGATGATCATTATGAAATATCAGAAACCTGGAAAAAAAGAGGAGAGTTTATCTGGGATTTGTATGATTTGCCTGAATTAAATAGCATTGAAGGTATCAGAGATGGAATTCATAAAGTAACTGCCCTGGTTCATATACCTTCAAAAGCAGAGTTACCTCCTGCTAATCCTCGTGGAATAGATGACGCTCTTTTTAGACTAAAAACAAGAAAAGAATGCCTGGAATATCATATTAAGAACTATCCCATAATCTTGTGGTATGGGGGATAAGTAAAAATCTTATTACCTTCTAAACTAAACATATTTCTTACTACAAATATTCTTATATACCCTGATGTTAATTAGCTATATTAGGTATAAAAACTGGAAATTTATTTTTAAAATGAGATTTGCACATATTGCTGACTCTCATCTTGGAGGGTGGAGACATAAAGAACTGCAGTTTTTAAACATGGAGTCTTTTAAAAAAGCAATTAAAACCTGCATAGATGAAAAAGTTGAATTCATACTTTTTTCAGGAGATTTATTTGACTCTCCTTTTCC
>WJLK01000069.1 GCA_014728565.1 Candidatus Pacearchaeota archaeon | reverse complement strand
GCACAAGACCATCCAGTAAGAGAAATGCAGGATACTTTTTTCATAAAAAACAAAAAAGCAAAACTTCCAGATAAAAAAATAATCAATGAAGTAAAAAAAGCACATGAAGGTGAAATCAAAGGTTCAAAAGGATGGGGCGGAAAATGGAGCGAAAAGATAGCATCAGAAAACCTACTAAGGACACACACAACAGTGCTGAGCGCACAAACACTAGCAGGACTTAAAAAAGAAGACCTCCCGGCAAAATTCTTTGCAATAGGAAAAAACTTCAGAAATGAAACAGTTGATTGGAGTCACGGATTTGAATTCTACCAAACAGAAGGAATTGTTATTGATGAAAATGCAAACCTCTGCCAGTTACTAGGTTATTTAAAAGAATTTGCTAAAAAAATGGGTTACAACAAAGTTAGATTTCGGCCTCATCACTTTCCATACACAGAACCAAGTCTTGAAGGAGATGTCTGGAATGAAAAAAGAGGAGAATGGATGGAAGTTTTTGCAGCAGGAATTTTCAGACCAGAAGTAACAGAACCGCTTCTAGGAAAACCAATTCCTGTTCTAGCATGGGGTCCTGGTTTTGATAGAATGCTGATGAATATCTATAAAATAAATGATATGAGAGAGTTATATAAAAATGATTTAAATAAACTGAGAACAATAAATTTCTGGTCTGGATAAAAATGGAAATTAGAGATATGCAAAAAAAAGCAAATGAACTAATAAAAAAAATAGATGAAAAAACAGGATGCTCTCATTATAAGGAAACAACCTTCCTACACCTTGTTGAAGAAATAGGAGAGACCTCGAGACAGATAATAAATCCAAAAATCAAAAGAAATTCTTTAAACAAAGAAAATCTAAAAAAAGAATTAGCTAACTGTATTTTATTTTTATCAAAATTAGCAAGTGATTATGAATTGGATTTAGATGAAGCAGTAAATTCAAATATAAATGAACTAAAAAGAAGATATGATATAAATGACAGTAGAAATCTGCAAAAAAGAAAAACTTACCTAAAGAAAACTAGAATGTTAAAAAAACCTAAAAGAAAAAAGCTTGTGAAAAAAGAAAATACAAATAAAAAACATAAAAAAAATAGATAATGGAAATCAAAAAGAAAACTTGGCCTGAATACTTTCAGTTAGGTTTAGAAGGAAAAAAGAAAATAGAAGTTAGATTAGCTGATTTTGATATTAAAGAAGGAGATGTATTAGTTTTAGAAGAATATGATCCTAAAACAAAGAAATACACTGGAAGAAGTATAAAGAAAAAAGTTAATTTTGCAATTAAATTTAATCAAACAAAGATGCATAGTATAGTGGATATTAAAAAATATGGATTTTGGGAAATAGGTTTAGAATAAAATGGCAATAATGACTCTTACCAAACATGAAGTAAAAGAAACAATTGGAAATTTAAGTGATGAAGAAATTGACTACAAATTAAACATGGCTGAACTTGGAGTTGAAAGAATAACTGAAAATGAAATAGAGATTGAGATAACTCCTAACAGACCAGACCTGCTTTCTAAACCTGGATTAATAAGATATCTTGAAGCTTATTTCAGAAAACCTGGTTTAAAAAACTATAAAATAAACAAACCAGAAAAAAATTACAAAGTGATTATTGACAAGTCAGTTAAGCAAGTAAGACCTTTTACTAGATGCGCTATAGTTAGGGGAATGAATTTCAATGATGAAAAAATAAAAGAAATAATAGATATACAGGAAAAATTACATGGAGGTTATGGAAGAAACAGAAAAAAACTTGCAATTGGAATCTATCCTCTAGAAACAATTAAACTTCCGATAAAATATCTCGGACTTCCTCCAGAAGAAATAAAATTCCAACCTCTTGAATTTCCAAAAGAAATAAACGGAAGACAGATTTTAAGTCAGCATCCAACAGGAAGAGAATATGGTAATTTATTAAAAGATTCTGAAGTTTTCCCTGTATTTCAGGATGCGAACAAAGAGATACTTTCAATGCCTCCGATTATTAACTCTAATAAAACAGGAAAAATTACTGAAAAAACAAAAGAAATTTTTATTGAATGCTCAGGATTTAATCCACAATACTTGCAAAAAACTCTTAACATGATAATGACAGCTCTGGCAGATATGGGAGGAAAAATTTATGCAATGGAAATTCATGACAAGAAAAAAACCATCTCTCCTGACCTAGAACCTGAAGAATTTCCTTTCTCAATTGAAAATATAAATAAACTTCTGGGTTTGAATTTGCCAGAAAAGGAAATTAAAAAACTTTTAGCAAAAATGGGAATAGGATTTAAAAAATCAAAAAAAACTCTTGCTTTAGTTCCAGCTTATCGAACAGACATAATTCATGAGGTAGATCTAGCAGAGGAAATAGCAATTGCGTATGGTTATGACAAATTTGTTCCAGAAATTCCTGATATATCAACAATAGGTGAAGAAAATCCAATGGTTGTTTTAAAAAGAAAAATAACAGAAATATTAACAGGACTTCAGTTGATTGAGATTTCCAGCTATCATCTTTCAACAAAAGAGAAACAATTCAAGAAAATAGGATTTAAAGAATATCTGGATAAAGTAATAGAAATTGAAGATTCAAAAACTGAAAACAACATCCTGAGAACATACCTTCTTGCAAATTCAATACAGGTTTTAAGTGAGAACTCAGATGCACAGTATCCTCAAAAGATTTTTGAACTTGGAAGAGTTTTTTACTCTGATGAAGAAGCAGAGACAGGAATAGGAGAAGATGAGAATTTATGTATTAGCCTATGTCATGAAAAAGCTGATTTTACTGAGATAAAACAGATTCTAGATTACCTTATGAGAATGCTTAATAAAGAGTATGAAATAATTGAAACTGAACATCCAGCATTTATTAAAGGCAGATGTGGAGAGATAATCCTAAAAAACATCCAAAAACCAATTGGCATTTTAGGAGAGATACATCCAAATTACCTTAAAAACAATAAAATAAAGATGCCTATTTCATCCCTGGAGATTAATATAAGTGATTTGTAATTTTTTAATATAAAATATATTTTAAAAAAATAAAATTGATCTTAATGTATATATCCTGCTTTCTTAAGCCTTCTTATTATTTTTTCTTCTCCCTCTTTTGTTTCTATTTCATATCTATCTTTCAGTCTGTTTATAATCTCATCAACATGTTTCTCATCAATTCTTAAAGTATAATCTCTATCTTTTATATGAATGATTATCTCCTCATTATCCAAGACATCTTTTACTATGCCTCTAACTATGCTGATTATCAGACTTATGATACTTTCTCTCTCCTCTTTTTTAAAACTAGGAAACTTACAAACTCCATCCTCACAATTAATTGTAACACACTCTGCATGTTCTGTGCAGTTCTCTCCAAAGGTCTTTAGCTCCTCTACAGCTTCAATCTTCAAACACTCATCACCAACACAACCCTCATCAGATCTATATTCCAAAAGTATGTCATTATTAATATCATTCTTAGCCTCTGTTCCATCAACGTATTTTTTGTATTCTTCATCTCCCTTAAGATAATAATAAAACCATGAGGCAAAATATTTAGAACTTATCTCCTGCTGTTTTTTTAAACTTATTCCAGGAATTCCTCCGGGCATGAGATAAGCTACTCCAGGATCAGAAAATTGATGATGGTCTGCCCCTTTTATTTCAATGAACATTCTATCTGAATTAATCAGATTATCATAACAAACAAGATTATTTTCAGGAGGGCATATAATGTCCTTTTCACCTGCCTGTATCTGTATAGGAGTTATTGAACTTTTCATTCTCTCCTTCTGAACCTCATTTATTCTTAAAATAATATTACTATCAAGGATTTCCTGCCCATCAAGAGAACTTCCTTCAGGATAAACTGCTACCTTACAAAGAGGCGCAAGAGCAACACCTGCTTTCACCTGACTATTTTGCCTTCCCAAATAAACTGAAGTTGCAGCCCCTCCATAAGAATGTCCTGCAACACCTAGATTATCCACTTCTATTTTGTTGTTAAGAACATGGCCCTTCTTATCATTGACTTCATTTAAATAATCAACAGCACTTTCAAATCCATCAACTCTCTGCTCAAGAATAATTCCAAATCTATTGGGAACTGAGGTTAAAAGAGTTATAAAACCATGGCTTGCAAGATGTTCACCAATCCATTCATATTCATTTTTTGAACCAAGATAACCTGGTGAAAAAATAACTGCTGGAAAATCTCCTGTTGATTCAGGATAATAAATGTCTACATCATAAAAACCCCATCCATTGCTAAAACTATCTTCATAAACTGAAAAATTATAAGGACCCTTATTCCAGCCTGTTTCTTCAGAAGGTTTTTCTCCTTCAAGAGGTTCTGTCTGGTTTTCTTCTATAGGTAATTCTTCAGTTAGATTTTCCTCTAGCAAGGGGGTTTCTTCAGTTTTATTAGTTTCAGGTTTTTTAATAATCTTATCTTCATCCTCTTTTTCTAAAATAATTTTTTTAACACATCCCTCATCAACAAAACCATCACAATCATTATCAAGATTATCATCACATATTTCCTCAACAGGATAAACCTGTCCTAAACAATCGCTCCATTTTCCACCAATACAATCCTGAATTCCCTTTTCACATACACCCACATCAATTCCACACTCTTTTTTATCATCAGGATTGCATTCTACCTTTACAGAGTTATCAAACTTTAAATCAGATAATAAGCCTGAATGAATATCATTTTCAGCTTCTTCTCCAAACAAATAACTATGATAATTCCTTTCGTTCTTTAGAAAATAATTAAACCAGGAGAGAGAATATTTTTTTATAATAGTATTATCATAAATTCCAACTTCTGTAAAAATAAAATGATTTCCATTATTTATCTCAACATACTCTTTTACTGTATTCAGATTATCATAACATTTCTCTGAAATAATTGATTTTATGACAATATCATTTTTAGCTGCCTGAATCTGAACAGGATTTTTTATTTTCTCTGCCTTATTAATTACTTTTCCATCACATGAGGGAGAAAAAACAACTCCTAACTTTATCCTAATGTCTTCAGGCATTGTATTAATAACAGCAGTTCCTCCTGCTGCATGACCTGCCACACCTAATTTATCAAGATCAATTTTTCCTTTTAACTGTCCCTTATTATTTTTCTCTTCAAGATAATCTATACTCTTAACAATTCCCTCTATTCTTGTTTCAGAAGTACGAAAAAAACTAATGGGTGGAGTAAATATAAGGACAACATAACCGTGGCTTGAAAGATGATAACCAAACCACTTATACATAACTTTGGTGGTTCCTATTCCAGGACAAAAAATAATCGCAGGGTAATTACCACCAGATTCAGGATAGTAAACATTTAGTGTATATAATCCATTGCTTGCCTGAAAACTATCTGAATAAAGAGATGTTTCATAACTTCCTGAAGATTCAGGAGATAAAGAAAAAACAAGGCTAATGCATGAAAGAAATACCAGAAACAAAATAATAAATTTTTTCATTTTTCACACCTCTCCATTATATTAACAAAAAAATGTATATAAACCTTACTAACCAAAATAACTTCCATTATTTTCCTTTATTTGAAAATCCTCACCATTAACTAATTTTTCAGTTATTTTCAATAATATTTCTTTAATCTCTTTATTAAAAATTTCAAATACTTTTTTAATAAACATTGCCTCTCTTTCCTCGTTATATTTTAAATCAAGAGATATGACTTCAACTTCAAGCAATCCAAAAGACTCATAAATTCTACTAACAACATCCTTATCCTCTCTATCCAGCTTCTTTATTAATTTAAAGAAAAACATTGGAGCATTACTTGGATTAAGAATTATTTCCAGAAATCTCATATAACCAGCGATTCTGCTAGAAATCAATCTTCTTATCCTT
>WJLK01000008.1 GCA_014728565.1 Candidatus Pacearchaeota archaeon | reverse complement strand
ATTTTTAGGGAAATCAAAAAGCATTTTAGAGATTGTAAGACATTGAGAATCAATAACAGTGTTATGAAAGTTTATTTTTACTGATTCTTAAAATTAAATTAGATATTCTATTTTCTATTGTTTTTTTAATTATTTATACTTTGTGTACAATTATATAAAATATATGTACTTTATATATATAATAGATAAATTTAAAAAGTACACAAACTTAATATATTAAAGATTTAAAAAATCTTTAAGCAAAATAAACTTTTAGAAAAAGTTTAATCAAAACAGACTGTAAAGATTTAGAAAATGGCAATAACAGAGGAGGAACTTAGGAAATTAATTGATATAAATGCAGATATTGAGAAAATTACAACTCTTAGTAGTGATGGAAGAAATTTGTTAACCAGGATACCTAAGGAGATCAGAGATTTCTTGAAATTAGAAAAAGGTGATAAGTTGAGATGGCTGGTTGATGAGGATAAAAAAATAAAAATTGAAATTATAAAATGAAGTTAAGGAAAAAGGATGTTCTCGACGGTATTGATCGGGAAATTCTGAGAGTTTTATTAAAGAGAAGACCTCTTGTCAGTAGACAGATAGCTAGTAAAGTTGGATTAACCCCCTCTGCGATATCTCCGAGACTTATGAATCTGAAGAAAAAAGGAATTCTAAAACCTGCTAAAATTCTCGGATTAAGAAATTTTAAGAGAAATTTCAAAAATAAAATTCAGAAAATAAAATCTCCCAGAAGTATTTATTGGGATTTGGATTTAAAAAATGAAAATTAGGTTTTTAAATTTTATAGAGATATCTATTATCATAGTTGTAATTTTATTTTTTAATATAGACTTAGTTTTGGGAGTAAAACCCATGGGAGCAAATTATACTCATATAAATACAAGCACAGCTCCTGAAGAAACTCCTCAGTCAATAGCTGCTCAGGCAGGAAATGTTACTGAAATCAACATCAAGGGATTTACAGTCACCCAATCATGGCAGGGTTATTTTGGTAATGTTTCAGGCACTATTTATCTTGCTGATTCAGGAGACAATAGTATGTATAATTGGTCACTTGCTTCTCCTGAGGGAGAAGTTTATGCTTCAACTAATGATAGTATAAAATGGAGTTCTATTCATTGTTTTAATTTTACAGCTACAGGAGATTATAGTGATGATTCTTCAAATACAGGGAATATGAGTTTGTATGGAACAAATCTCTCACAACTAGAATCAAGTTTCAATATAGATAGTGATGATGTTGATGGAGTGAATGAGACTTTTAATTTAATTGGAACAGATACTCATGATGGTTTTTTTACTGCTAATTTAGAATTTGAGGAGGGGGAGTGTTACAATACAAGAATTTTTAGTGATGCAGGAAAAGGGGAAACTAATAAATTTGAGGAAGTTTTGTTGTATGATTCTCAAACTAGAAGCGTAGTTTTTGCATCTATTTTAGAGCAGGATGTTTTTGGTTTTGATAGTAGAAGCCATGATTTTGAAATGTTGGTTCTCGAGGATGGTCATGGAACTGATGTTTCAACCACTCCTTATTATTTTTATGTTGAACTGCAATGATTTTTGATTTTATCGCCGATAAAATCTATTTAAGTAATTAATTAACTATAATAGAAAAATTTATAAATGTAATATAATTATAATTATAGTAATAATTTAATAGTTATTATGATAATAAAATAATTTGTGTATATAATTATAAATAATAAAAAATATATTTATATAAATAATATAATTTAATTAAGTAAACGAAATATTTAAATACTATTGATAACTCTATTTTTCAAAGAGGCGTATTAGTGAATCATGGATTTTGACTCTTTTTTGACCTCGCCTAGGTGGGAAATTTTGCAGATAATAGCTGAGAAACCTTCCTCACCTATTGAAATAGCTGAAAAGTTAAATACAACAGTTTCTTATGCAAGCCAGCAATTGAAACTCTTGGATGCAGCAGGTCTTCTCATTAAAGAGAAGACCGGTGCTGCTGAAAAGGGAAAGCCAAGAACTTTGTTTGGTCTGTCTGGTGAGCTAGTTTATTTAAGTGTTTTAATGAAAAAAAATTCTATTAAAAAATTAATACACCTTGATGAGCATCATAAGAGGATTCTTAAAATATGGCTTTCGGTTGATTTTTCTCTGCATTACTATATTGAGAAGTTATTCTGGAAATTAGAGGAGGATATCGAGGATATTAAAGGAATTTTTATTGATAATTCTGATTGCAAGGTAATAATTGTTTCTGAAGATAAAAAATTAAAGTCAAAGATAGAATCTTTTGTTGAAAAATTAGATAAGAAAATTCAGTGCCAGTTTGTTTCTGAATCAGGATTTAAGAAATTTCCTAGAAATTTAATTTCACTTTATGATCCTGAGAATATTTTAGAGGTATTGAAAGGAGGCACTTATAGAGATGTATAAAAAGTTTTTATTGGTTTGTTTAGTGATTGCCTGTTTTGTTTTAATACCTGGTATTTTAGCAGCAGAACCTTTGGGTGCAAATTATACAGAGATAAAAACAGAGACCAGTCCTGATAGAAATCCAGAAGACCATGATGCTTATGCAGGAAATGTAACTGAGTTGGAGGTCACAGGTTATACTACTACTCAATCTTGGCAGGGTTATTTCGGTAATGTTAGTGGAACAATAGAATTATCAGATGCTAGTAGTAATGTATTGTATAACTGGAGTCAGGCAGCAGCAGAGGGAGAGATATATGCAATTAATGACTCAGCCAGTATTACATGGTCATCAATAAGGTGCTATAAT
>WJLK01000068.1 GCA_014728565.1 Candidatus Pacearchaeota archaeon | reverse complement strand
GTTTTAGAATCTATAATAATTTATTTAAGAGAGATTGGATTCAGAAATAATGAAATAGCTAAGTTACTTAATAGAGATCCCAGGAATATCTGGACTATTTATTCAAGGGCAGTAAATAAAATAAAAAGAAAGCTTTAAAAAAAGGAATTGCATTGTTTTTATGAAATGAGGTTAAAAAATAGTAAAAGAGAGGTTTATACTGTAATTTTGATTATGGTATTATTAGTTGTTCCAATGGTATCTGCAGGATTTTTTGATTGGGTTAAAAAAACAATTACAGGAAAAGCAAGTAGTCAGCCTACTGATGTTTCAGTTACTGTTTCTGGGGTAAATCCTGTTACAATCCAGGTTTGGAATTCTACTTTAACTGGAACTTATGTTCAGCCTACAGAAGAGAGTGCAAAAAAAATTACTTTCAATGTTACTGTAAATGATCCTGATGGAAGGAATGATATAAACGACAGTAGTGTTAAGGCAAATTTTTCTTTTGGTTCTGATAGCAGATATAATTCTACTGCATGTGTTGAAATATCTGGAGAATATAACAATACTTCTCAGAATTATAGTTGTACTGTTTCAATGTGGTATTGGGATACTAATGATACCTGGA
This sequence comes from Candidatus Pacearchaeota archaeon, assembly GCA_014728565.1. Lineage (GTDB taxonomy): Archaea > Nanobdellota > Nanobdellia > Pacearchaeales > GW2011-AR1 > ARS1285. The sequence goes on along the minus strand of WJLK01000068.1, from coordinate 23,119 downwards.
CAATTAATGTTACTGCAAATGATCTAGGAAATAAGAGTTATGTTTCTGATGCTTCCACTAGTTTTGATTATGGTCTGTTAACTGCTATTAAAATGAGCCCCTCTACAGTTTATTGGTCAAGTGTAACTCCTGGTGATTCAAATCAGACAGCGAGTAATTCAACTGTTATAAACAATACTGGAAATCATATTATACAAGCAGGAAATGTTGAGATTAATTCAACTAATCTGCATGGTTCATCTAGTTTTATAGATGTTGGTAACATAACTGTTGATACTGATACCGGTGGTTCTCCACCTGCAGAGTGTGACGGAACTGCTCTTCAGAATAAAACTTATACTGGAATTTCTAATGCTAATTTAACTATAGGAAATTTATCACAAGGAGGTGGAACTGCTCAGGAACAGCTTTATTATTGTTTGCAGGTTCCTTCAACAGTGCCTTCAGGGGATTATAATACTTCACAGGAGGGAAGCTGGACAGTGAGGGTTGTATAAAATGAAAAAGAGAAATTTAATGACATTAAGTATTTTTTTGATGATTTTATCAGTAAGTTTTGTATCTTCGTTTGGTGTAGCTACAAATTACTGGAAAGGGCATCCAATGCAGTTATCTCCTGGTGAGTCAGGAACTAGTGTTTTATCACTTCAAAATATGAAGACTACTGAGGATTTAACAGTACAGATGGATATAACTAAGGGAGATGAAATCGCAAGTATAGATAAGAGTCGTTATTTTGTTAAGGCAAATACAGCAGATACTGTTGTTCCAGTTAAGATAAGAATTCCTTATAGTGCTGAACCTGGAACTGTTTATGAAGTCACTGTTTCATCAAGAACAGTAACTCCAGGAGGATCAGGAGTTGTCTTAGGAACAGGAATGGACACCTCTTTTGAGGTTTTAGTTGTTGAGAATGTCCTTCTAGAAACAGAGAGCGAGGAGATCCCTCAGTTAAAGTTTGATACAGGTGTTTTAATAGGAGCCCTAGTTATTGTAGTTATATTAGGGGTCTTACTCTGGGTGTTTTTAAAGAAAAAGAAAAAGTCTAAATAATTTTAAAAACTTGTTTTTTTTCTTTAATAAATGAAAAAGAGTGTAATTTTTTTATTCCTATTGTTGTTAATTCCCAATATAACAGCAGTTAGAGTTATAACAGGAGATATTATTACTGGTGATACTGTAACTGGAAAAGCAACCAATCAGCCTACAGATGTTTCAATATGGGTTACTGCAATTCCTCCTGATTTAAATATAACAAGTCCTAAAAATCAGACCTACATCGATAATGAATCTCTTTTAATAAATTACACTTCTGATCATTCTGTTTCAGAGTGGTATAGTCTTGATGGTTCTAATAACATTAGTTTAATTGGTTCTGTGTTTTTCAATACAACTTCTGGATCACATATACTTTATTTATATGCTAATAATAGTGATGGAATTGAAAGCCAGGAAAATGTTAGTTTTTTCATTAATCTGACTAAGTTCATAATTTATTATGATGAATACAGAGGAGTTTACAGAGGAGGTTCAACTGATTTTTATAAGCATTCTTATATTGAGTTACAAAACCTAAGCAAGGTTGTTTTAGAAAATACTAATTATGGCAAGATTCTTTTTAATAATGCTGTTAATCTAACAGATGATAGAGTTTTTGATAATATTCTTAATCTGGATAATAACACTCATATTTCTTTGAATAGAATTGAATTAGATTCTAGTGAACTTCCTAATTTTAATCAACAGGCCACATTGTGGTTGTATAATCTGAGTTTTTCAAATCCTAGGATTCTTAGGAATGGAGATATCTGTCCTTCTAATATTTGTGTTAAGGAAAGTTATTCAAATGGAATTTTGAGGTTTAATGTTACTGGATTTAGTGTTTATTCTGCTGAAGAAACACCTTCTGGAGATACAGGGGGAGGGGGAGGAGTTGCTGGAGAAGTTGTGATTACTCCAACTGCTATTTATAGAATCATCTATCAGTTTTATCCCTTTAAATTAGATAAAGGTTTTTTAATAATTAAATTAAGAGAGGGTGAGAGTTTAAATGAATTTATTAGTATAGAGAATCCTGGAAACTATTCATTGGATATTGAGGTTAAATGTCCAAATATAGAGAGTTTTGCATCAATAGATCAAGAATTTTTTAAATTGAATTCAGATGAGAATAAAGTTGTTAAAATGAATATTTCTGCTATTGATAGGAATGTTGGAAGTTATTCTGGAAAAATAATAATAAATGGAACTAGAATATTTGAATCTGTGCCTGTCATTATTGAAGTGATGCCAAAAAAATCCTATCTTGATATTCTGTTTAACATGGAAGAAGAAATCCCTAAGGATAAACTTCTAGAATTTACTCTGGATTTATCAGATAAAGAGGGAGTTCCTCTCATGGATATTATTTTTAATTATAGTATAATTGATAAAGATGGAAGGGTTATATTTTCAGAAGAAGAAGATTTTGTTATTGATAAAAAATTAACAATTGGAAGAAAAATAAGACTTCCAAGAGATACAGCCTTGGGAGACTATTATTTTTATGGGAAATTAAATTACAGGAATTTAACTGATCTTGTATCAAGTCAGTTTAGAGTGGTTGAATTTGAGAAGCCTTTTCTTAGCAGGACTCTTTGGAGTATTGAACTTTTTTATCTCATTCTTGTTCCATCTTTACTGTTAATTGCAATCCTGCTATATTTGATAAATAAATTTTCAAGAGATAGAAATTCAGGTAAATAGTTAAGAGGTTACTTTGTTTATTTTCTTTTGTTTTATCTCTGTTTTTTGTCCTGTATATCTTTTTTTGTTTTCTTCATATTTTTTTCTAGAAGGACAGTTAGGATTGAAACAAAAAATCCAGGGTCTCTTTCCTTGTTTTATTCTTATAAGCAGAGGCCATCCGCATTCCTCGCATTTTTTGTTATTTTCCAATTTTTTTACAAGTGAGCGTGAGGGTAGTGGAAATGTTTGTTTGCATTTTGGATAACTAGTACAGGCAACAAAATAACTCTTGAATCTGGGAGTGTATTTTAAAGTTAGCTCACCTTTTTTGCATGAAGGACATTTTACTCCCAGTTTGTTATCTTCTTTTTCATGTTCCCAGAATTCTTCATTAGCTTCTTCTAAAGCTTTTCCAATTTTTTTCTCATATTTTTTAAAATCATCTGAAATTTTTATTAATGCATTTTTTGCTTTTTTTATTGTTATTTCCTGTTTTTTTTCAAGATTTTTTTTACTAGCTCTTATATTATCCATGTCTTTTTCAATTTCTCTGGTTAGTTTTTCATCAATTATTATAGGAGAGTGTTCTTTCAGAGTATCTATTAGTTTAACTCCTAGTTCAGTTGCTTCAATTGATCGGTCTTTTATGTAATCCCTATTATAGAGAGTTTCAATTATGTTAGCTCTTGTTGCTTTGGTTCCCAGGTTTCTTTTTTCTAGTTCTGAAACTATAGAAGCAGGAGAGTATCTTTTAGGAGGTTTTGTCTCTTTTTCTTCGAATCTTACTTTTTCTATTTTGACTTTTCCATTAAAATCAGGTATTTCTTTTTCATTCATTTTTGCTGGATATACCTGCATCCATCCCTGTTTTAAAATTCCAAGACCTCTTTCGAGGAATTTTAGTTTATTTATTTCAAGTTCTATTTTTTTATTTTCCAATTCTGCATTATCACAAAAACATGATATGAATCTTTTGACAATTAAATTATAGATTTTTTCATCATGTTCATTTAATTTTTGTTTTATTCCTGTTGGGATAATTGCAGGATGAGCTGGGTCTGATTTCTTGCCCTCTATTGGTTTTTTCTTAGTTGTTAATTCAACTAGTTTAGGAAAGTTTTTACTTAGTTTTTTTAAAATTTCTAGAGGTTTCATTGCATCAGGTATTTTCTGGCTTGAAGTTCTTGGATAGGATATTAATCCTGCCAGGTATAATCTCTGTGCTGTCTGAAGAGTATTTGAAGGTGTTATGGAGTGTAGTTTATATGCTTCTGTTTGAAGGGATGTAAGGTCAAAAGGTGCTGGAGGCTGGATAGTCTGCTTTCTTTTTTTAGTTGAAGCTTCTGCATTTTTTCCTTTTAAATCCTTAAATTTTTCTAATTCATGTTTTTTTGCTATATCCTTATTATGTTTTAATTCAGTTTTATTCTTTCCATCACTTATTGTTATAAAAACCTGCCAGTAGGGTTTTGGTTTAAATTCTTTTATTTTCTTTTCTTTTTCAACTATTAATTTTAGAGCAGGACCCTGAACTCTTCCAATAGACATTATCTTGAATTTTCCAGTTGTTTTTATTGCTTTCATTAAAGCTCGGCTTAGGTTAATACCGTATAACCAGTCTAAGAAATGACGGGTTTCACCAGCAATTGCCTGACCCCACTCAATTGTTGGAAGAGCATTATCATATGAACTTTGTAGTTCTCCTGCAGTTAGAGATGAGAATTTCATTCTTTTTGCATCTTTTTTCTTTGCTATGAATCTTACAATATTGTATCCTATAACTTCTCCCTCTACATCAAAATCTGTAGCTACAATAATCTCAGAAGCATTTTTAACTAATTTTTCAATTACATTGTAATATTTTTTTGTAAAATCTTTTTTTTCAATTTCAAAATTTGGAAACCATGCAATATCAAATATAGGATAATCAGTTCCTTTTTTTGTCTGAGATACTGTGAATAAATGTCCTACTGCACATGCTACAATTATTTTCTTATTATTTCTGTTGAATTCGTAATAAGAAACTCCTGTTTTTGTTATTTTATTATCATTTCCTTCTGATAAAGCTGCTGCAATTTTAGAAGCTGCCTGAGGTTTCTCTGTTATTATAAGAATGTGCTCTTTTTTAGATGAAGATTTTTGTTTTTTTGTTTTTTTTACTTTCTTTTTTCCTAGTTTTTCTATTTTCTCTAACTTTTCAGAAGGTGTTTGTTTTACAGCTATCTTAACTGTTTCTTTAATATCCTTTGGGTCATAAACTCTAAATTCTTTTTGTTCAGCCTTTTTAGGATCAGATTTTCTTCTTGGCATAGATTAATGTTAGAAATAAACTATAAAAATGTTTTTAGGAGGACTGATGGTTATATGTAGATGTATAAATAGGGTTTGACATTAGTTCACTTGCAATACTAACATAAACTATTTTTCTACCATGTCCTGTATCTTCAATTCTTGTGAAATCTCTGAATTTTGGATTTTTGAGCAAATCTTCAGCAGCAGCACTTGCTCTTGCTGATAAGTCTCTGTCTGGAAGACGAACTTCTGCTTCACTAAGAATTTCTGGAACTTGGTCAGTGTCATTGGCTAGATTTATAGCTCTTATTGCTATTTTAGTTGTACTTACCTCTAAATCTGGAACAAGTCCTAGTTCAAAAGTATCAGTAAAAGGGTTCATTGTCATTTTCAGTGTTTTGATTATTTAAAAACTTTAGTATTTTTTTATTTTTTCCATTTCTTCAAGTCTTTTTTTTGCATCAATTGAAGTTGAAAACATTTTCCAGAAAATCCTTGTTAGCCAGCTTATCCAATCTTTATCAGTCAGGGTATAAAAAATAAAAGTTTTTTTATTAAGTTCAAAATCTCTTCCAGTAGGTTCTTTTACCTCTTTTATATTGGCTAGTTTATCATCAATTATTGTTATTCTCAGTGGTTGCTCTCTGTGTTTTATTTCAATTAGCTCTTTTCCATATTTATAGTTTATAGATAGTAATTTTTCTATATTTTCTTTTCCTCCTATATCAACTCTGCATACTACCTTTATTGGAATTCCTTTTTTTACTAATTTCTCAATAACATTGAATACATTTGTTTCTCCATCATCAAAATTAACAAAGGATAGATTTCCTGAGAAGAATAATATCTGTTTTTCTGATTTTAGTAAGATTTCTTCAAATTCTCTTAATCTTCCAGCATCACTTTCATCTTTTCCTTTTTTAATCCAGGCGTGTTTTTTATTTTTTGGAACATGCTGGAATATGTCAAAACCTGCAAAATCATATTTTATTTTTCCAGCTAAAATGTTTTTTTCCAGTTCTTCCTGAAATACTGAGGAACTTGCTTTATCCAGAGAAGCCCAGTACACTATTTTTAATGCACCTCTTGTTCCCTCTCTGAAGATTCTGATATCAAGAGTTCCAAAATTTTTTTTAATATGCTCTATGTATCTGTCTGCTGTTCTCCAGTTCTTCTGGATTAAAGATGAGATTTCCTGGATAGAGCGGGGTTTTTTATAGACAAAATCCTCAATTTTTTTAATAATTTCAGGTTCTATCATGGATTTTCTAGTTTTTGGGAATTATTAAGGATTTTTATAATACAACACTATGGACAAAATTTTGTGAGTGAAACCTATTTTTTTTACAACTCTATATAATAGTATGGAGGTGGATTGATATTGTAAGTTTTGCTAAATTTGAGCCTAAAATAAGACCTCTTGCTAGAAGGTATTCTAGTGGTTTAGATGATATAGAGGATCTAGAGCAGGTAGGAAGAATAACTGTTTGGAATGTTTTGGAGAGAAATCCTGAAGCAGATATTGCTTATGTAATGGGAGCTGTTAAAAAAGCATTTATGAGCAGAGTCCGATATAATCATGCTCAGAAAAGAGATACTAGCAGAACATGCTCTCTTAATGCTAGTTTTGATTCTAGTGAAGATGATTCAGGTTGTTTACTTGATTTAGTAGGAGAAGATAATGAGCCTGTTTCAGCAGAAGGGCTTATGGAGAATTTTTTAGAGGAATTAAGAAGAAGATTTGGTAGGTGTTATCTTAGAGGAATTAAAAGTAGCAGAGGAAGAGGAGGTTATAAGGAGAGGATTAGGGAGATTACTAGGACTGTTATAGATGAGATACATAGAATTCCTAGAGGAGAAATACCTAGAAAGGTTAATTATCATTTTTTTGTTGAAAATGGTTTAGGACCTTTTTTATGGATTTTTTATAAAAATAGTCCTGTAAGAGCTGTTACAGATGCTTATGTTGGTAAAATTTTTCCATGGGAGTTTAGAAAAAAACCTCAGAGATTCTGGAAAGGGATTGAGGGTTATAGAAATGCTCTGGATGCAACTGAATGGTTTTGTAAAAAAAGAGAAATTGAATCTGTTGATGACTGTAGACATGTTAAATGGAGAGATTTTAAAGAAGAGGGACTTGATGCAATGCTTAGAATTCTTTTTAGTGATTCTCCTTATTTGGCATTAAAAACTAGATTTCCTGATTTAAGGCCATGGCAGACAAATCAAACTTCAGCTGGTTATTTTGAGGATAGACAGCATAGATTTGAGGCTCTTGGTTTTTATTTAATGGAACACGGAGTTCCAAGTCTTCTGGGCCTGACTTCTGAGGAGGTTTATGAATATGGTCTTAGATTATTTGTAACTTCAGGTGATTTATGTGAAAAAGGATTTAGAGGTTTATTAAAGCAGTATAATGGAAGAGTTTACCAAATGTTCTGTGATTTATATCCTGGGAAAATTCTTCCCTGGACACTTAATAGATGTAAAGAACCTTGGAGAGATAATCCTAGAGAGACAGGAGCAAGAGCCATAAGATGGTTATTTGAAGATTATCTGAAGATTCCTGTTCATGAAATACCTGATTATGCAACCTGTGATTTATTCTGGAGAGTTGGTTTTTCAGGAATTTTGACTAATAAACAAATAGGTTATAGTTCCTCTCCTTATAGGGCTGTTGATTCTGCTTATCCTGGAAGATTCTCAAGAGAGGATTTTAAGAGACCCAGATGGCAGAAGCTTCCCAGATTAGAAGTTAAACATTTAAAAAAAGACAGGAGATGAAATGTTTATAGATGAATCAGGAAAAGAGCATGAAGATGATTTTATGCATAGTTTTAGAGATATTATGAGAGATTTTTGTGTGAGGTTTGAAGAATCTAGGGAGGAAGAGATAAGACAGTATGAAAGAGAGTGTGAGTGGGAATATGTAAGAGAACTTATTAGAAGAGCAAGAAAAGGAGGATATGGAGAAAAAGGAATGCCTGTTAGTTATGATGACTGGTTTCTTGTCAGGAAGTATGGTGAATTAGAGTGCAATGTTCCAGCAGATGATGGTTCTTATGTTCGCTATGTTCATAAAGTAAGACTAGAGGGATGTATTTTTAGAATAATAACTAGTGAACTTTTAGCTGCTCCTCCCAGAGGATAAAAATGAAAATAGAAGAATTAAAATTAAATCCAGTGGATTCTTTTCTTCACCTAGAGAGATATGTCAATCAGAGGAATTATAGTAGGTTTTGCAATACTAGCGAAGTTTCTGATAAATACCATCCTATAAAAGGAGATAAGGAATTTAAAATAATTGTTATGAATTATTATAATTCTGATATAATATCTGATTTAAAGTCAGGGATAACTCAGAAAGTTTCTAGGGAAAAATTATTTTTTATTCACCCTGATTCTGGTTATGGTTTTAGGAGTTCAGGAAGTTTTTTAGTATCTCCAACATCTTCAACACGGACTGTTTTATTAAAGGATTTTCAGGGCTCTCCTGTTTTTATTAAAACAAGTCTTCCTAAAAGGATATCTAGATTCACAAGATAAATTAATAAAAACTCAGTTTGCCATAGTTTAAAAGCAAGTTCTGAAATCAGAGATTTATGTTTAAAACAGAATAATTTTGCTTGTCTTCATGAGCCTGTTGGATTAATTTATGGGGATGTAGGGTGTATTTTTAGGGAGTTTGATGCTTCTCCTAAACAAAAAAATAGATTTTTAATTCCTTTTTTCTCTATTTATTCTTTTGATTATAAAAATCCTCAAGATAAATTGATTATTGAGCAGATTTCTGAAAAAACAGGAATTAGCATAAAAGAGTTATTAAAATGGTTTTTACAAAAAATAATTGAATTTTGGTGTTCGGGTATTAATAAAAAAGGCTTGCTTTTAGAAATGCATGCTCAGAATACACTTTTAGAGGTGGATAGTGATTTTATTCCTAGGAGGGTGGTAGTCAGGGATTTTTGTTCTGTAAGAGTCGACCAGTTTATAAGGGATAGATTGAATCTTCCAGATATCTTTAAGAAAAAGATTATTGATAGAAATTGTTATTTTTCAAGAGAACAGGAGTATAGCTTAATTTATGATTATTTTATCTGTCATCATTTTCTCTATCCTATGATTAAAATATGCTGTAAAAAATATGATCTTGATTTCAGTTATTTTAATAATTATGCACAAAAAGTTTTTAATGATAATTTTACTTTTGATATATTCACAAACAGGTGTTATGGATTTGCAGATGAAGTTTTTGTTAACAGGCCTCCTAAAATCCAGGTATTTTCAAAAACCCCTTTTTTTAGAAAATAAAAATGAATCCAAAAGTTGACAGATTAAATGAATATTGCAGGAGATTTGGTCCTGGTTTTAGGGTTCTTGATGATGTTAGGAATGTTTTAGTGGATTTTTTAGCTGGTTTAGACAGGCAGTTAGATTTATTTGAATCTCCTGAACAGAGAGCTTTGAGTAGTTTAGAGGCTCTTAGAGTTCATGATGGTTCTTTATACAATAGATGGTCTTTTAGTGATAACAGAAAGAGGAGAGAGTTATCTGTTCCATGTGAGCCTCTTAAGGTATTTATTGATGATTATCTGATTCCTTTAATTAAGAGAACAAAAGTTCATGAGTGCTGTCATGGTGCTGAACCTGGATGGAGTCCAAGAAGGAGTTTAGAGGATCATCTGCCTTGTTATTCTGTTTTATCTTTTGACTTAAAAAGTGCTTTTAATAATTTTACAATTGCAGAGGTTTTTGATTTTTATTATAGTCTTGATTTAGAAGGTTTAGAGGAAGATGAAAAAATAGCTGTAGCTGGTTTTTTGTCTATGATATCAAGTTCTCTTGTTGATGGAAGAAGAGTTCTTCCTACAGGTGCTTCACACTCTCCTCTTTTATTTAACAGGGGGCTTCTTGAATTAGATGATGAACTTTATGAGGGCTGTAGTAGGAAAGGATTTAATTACACAAGGTGGCTGGATGATATAACTATTAGTTCTCAAGGTAAGGTCTGTATTGAGGAGCTTTTAGGGGCTGTTGAACTTACAGAAAGATATTTTCCTGTTGCTCCTAATAAGATATTCTTCCAGAAAGCAGATGAACCTATTTACTTACTAGGTCATGTTATTTATCTTGGAAGGGTTTGTAAAAACAGCAGAACTGAGAGGGATGCACATAAAGTCAAACCTCTTGATTATGATGAGTGGTTTGGTGATAGGGGATATGAGGGATGGGAATAGTTTAAATCTCAATAATTTTTCCTTTTTTACCTACATTAAAGATTCTTGTTTTTCCTTTTTTCTCATACATGCCCTCTGCCTCATGAATATGACCTGAAAAAAATAAATCAGGTTTGAATTCCTCAATTGCTCTTTTTAGAGCACTGCTTCCTTTAAATCCAGAGAACTCTGATCTTGTGTCTTCTGCATGAATATGACTGACTAGAATTTTCTTTTCCAGGTTTTTTATTTTTTCAAACTCTTTTTTCAATTTTTTAAATGTTTTTTTCTCGTTTAATTCAAGTTCCCAGTCAGGACTTCCTATTCCAAAAACACCTATATTATCATAGACTACATAGTGTTCTCCTATATCTTTTACTCCGTAAAGTTCTGATAAAAACCTGGAGGTTTCAGAAGTATCCCAGTTTCCCGGAACAAACAGGACTTTTTTCTTTTTTTCAACAAAAGGTTTTAGGAGATTGTTAGTTTCTATTGGACCTGTTATATCTCCTGTTAGTATCACAAGGTCTACTTTTTCTTTTTCTGCTTTTTCTGCTAGTTTTTTAGCAGTATCTGAGTCTCCATGAAAATCTCCTGCTGCAAGGATTCTTAGTTTTTTAGATTTTTTCATTATTAAGCTCCGAATCTTCTTTTTCTTTGTTTAAATTCTTCAATGCAATTAATCAAGTCCTCTTTTTCAAATTCAGGCCAGAACTTATCTAGGAAAAACCATTCAGAATAAGCTGATTGCCATGAAAGAAAGTTGCTGGTACGTTTTTCTCCACCTGTTCTTATTATGAGGTCAGGTTGGTCTTTCATATATAGATTATTTTCTATTATCTCCTCTGTTATCTGTTCTGAAGATATTTTGTTTCTTAAAATTTTTCTTACAGCTTCTGTTATCTCTTGTTTTCCTCCATAAGCAATTGCTAGATTTACAGTATAGCCTTTATAATTTTTTGTCTGTTCCTCAAGTTTTATACACTGTTGTTTTAAATCTTCTGGAAGTAGATTAAGATTTCCAATGAATCTTATTTTTATCTGATTTTTAACAAGTTCTTCTTTGCCAATTTCTTTGAATGTCTCTCTAAATAATTTGTATAAAAATTCAAGTTCGTTTTTTGGCCTGCTTTTTATGTTTTCACAGGAGAGTGCATAAAAAGTTAGTTCTTTTATTCCAAGTTCTTTTGCATAATTTAACATTTTTCTGACTTTATCTCTGCCATATTCATGGCCTTTCCATGGCTCTAGCACGAGTCTTTTTGCAAATCTTCTATTGCCATCAAGTATTATAGCTATGTGTTGAGGATTTTCATTAGTCATTTTAGTATTTATTTGAATTATTATAGGTTTTTAAAATTTGCCTGTCCAGGACAACTACGGTTTCCTAGACGCAACCTTCTCTTAAATTTAAAAAGTTTTGATTTTTTTTAAATAACCTCGGCTTAACCTCATTCTAGCCATATAATTTGATAGATCTTTTCCATCTTTTTTATGCATTGCTTCTAATAGTCTCATTCCATCTAATGCAGCTTGTTCATAGATAGCAAGGTACTCTCTTGGAACTCCACCATACTCTTCATCAATTCTCTCAATAACAGCAATCCATCTTGAATTAGCAGAAACTAGGTCATTAAAAGCTGCCTTATCTGAAGTTCTGATTAAATGGTCTCTTGCAAAATAGAACTGTCCCATTGCCTCTTCAAGAGTTAGGTCTCTGTTGAATCTAGGTAGTCTTGACATTTTAAATAACCTCAGAAGTTTGTTAATTGAGAAGAAAGTCTTTGTTTATAAATGTTTTTGTTAATTGTTCTTCAAAGACAATAATATTTTAAAATTAAACTATTTTTAATTTTTATGGGTTTTGTTCATATTTTAACTGATAAGGATTTAATGAGCCCTGATAGTGATGGATTTATTAACAGTTTTTCAGATGCATTATCTCTTCCCAGATTTGGAAATTCTTTAGAAGAATATTTTTATTATAGAGGTTTTGAGAGCAATAGATTAAATGAAAAATTCTTTGTAAGAGAAGTTAGAGGTCAGAAAAATGGAAAAGTACACAATCTTTTTAGATGCTATTTTGAAAATGATTGTATTCGTGCTCCACTAGTTTTAGTTAATATGCCTATTGCATTCCAGGAGGTTTCTAAAAGGTTTTTAAAATCTTTAGTTGCAGGATGTTATCAGGTTCCTGAAGAGATTTCTGCTGTTGTTCAGGCATCTGGTGTAGATGACCCTTTGTTAATAGGACCTGAATTATTAAAAAATGGAATTATGCAGTATGATAAACCTTTGTTTAATTATTTAAGGCATGTTAGAGGTGTTGTAAGAACAGATGATGTTGATTTTGTTGTGGCTGAAGAATATAGAAAAAGAGTTGCAAAACCTGGTCATAAATGTCAAACTCATGTTTGTCTTTCTTGCAGTGATGTTGCTCGTTTGATAAATGCTGAATTATATTTCGGTCTTGGATTTCAGACAGATACAGAGGATATGCGTGATGATGAAAAAGAGAGAAGAGTGAGAAGATTTTATAGCTGTTTTGGATTTCCAGATTCTGTTGCAGATAGAGTTGATGACTGGAAGGATTTTCCAGTAATGAACTGGATGGGAAGGCCAATTTATTATTGTTCTCGATGGTCTGGAAGGTATTGTGAAGGTTTTCCTATTAAAGCAAAGGCATGTGCTGTAATGCCTGCTAATAAAAGGATTGAAAAGTATCGTGAAAAATATCTTGCTTTACTTGAAAAAGTGAAAATTAGTTCTGGTTTTTATTGGAGGTAGTTTTATTTATGTTTTTCAGGCTTTATCTCTTTAAAACCAGTGTATCTCCAGAGTGCTTTGGGAATTTTTACAGAACCATCTTTTTGCTGGAAGTTTTCAAGAATTGCAACCAGGGCGCGTGAGGTAGCTATTGCTGTGTTATTAAGGGTGTGAGGTGTGTATTTTTCTCCATTAGGTTTAGAGGTCCTGATTTTTAATTTTCTTGCTTGAGCTTCAGTTAAGTTAGAGCATGAACCTACTTCATAATATTTTTTTGTAACAGGAGACCATGCTTCAACATCAATTTGCTTATGTTTTAATTCTCCTAAATCACCTGAGCACATTTCCAAGACTCTGACTGGTATTTTAAGGTCTTTGAAAATTTCTACAGTGATATTTTTCATTTTTTCAAAGAAATTCATAGATTCTTCAGGTTTGCAGATAACAATCATCTCTATTTTATTGAACTGATGAGTTCTATATAATCCTTTTTCCTCAATTCCATGAGCACCTATCTCTTTTCTAAAACACATTGAATAAGATGTATTCATAATTGGCAGTTCTGATTCAGGAATTACAGTATCAATGAATCTTCCTATTAGAGAGTGTTCAGAAGTACCTATTAGATATAAATCCTCTCCCTCTATTTTATATATCTGGTTTTGCTGGTCAAATAAGTCAGTTACATTATCAATTACTTTTTTTCTTAGCATATAAGGAGTTTCAATATAAACAAAACCTTTAGAAGTCATTTTTTCAATTCCAAATCTTATTAAGGCTTGATTAATTATAGCTAGCTGGTTTTTCAGATAGTAAAAACCTTTTCCTGAAGTTTCTGCTGAGGTATCAAAATCTAAGATTTTTAGATTTTCTCCAATTTCTATATGATTTTTTGGTTTAAAATCAAATTTAGGGATTTTACCTATTTTTTCAATTTCTTTATTTTCATTATCATCTTTTCCAATTGGAACTGATTTATGAATAATATTAGGAATCTGAATTTGCAAGGACCATATTTCATTTTCTGTTCTCTTGTTTTTTTCCTCTATTTTTTTTATTTTTTCTGGAATTTCCTGTGCTGTTTTTATTAATTTTTTTGCTAGTTTTTCGTCTTTGTCTTTTTTAGCTTTATTGATTTTTTGAGATAGCTCGTTTCTTATTCTTCTTAACTGGTCTGCTTTGTATTTCTCTTTTCTCCACTGCTCATCTAATTGTTTTATTTTATCAACTAGAGCTAATTTTTGATTTTGGAATTTTTTCTTTATGTTTTCCTTTACAATTTCTGGATTTTCTCTTATAAGTTTTATGTCTATCATTTTTTTAATTCAAGACACCTAGGTTTCCTCAGAAAACTTCCAAGTTTTCTAGGGCTCAGAAAATCTTTATTTGGGAGATTTTTTAAGCTTAGATGCACTATGATATAAGGATTCATGGATAATATTTAAATATTTTCTTTAGTTTTTTTAGAAAAATGGTCAGTGAAAAAGTGCTTATTAGAAAAAAATATAGGAATCTTAAGAAATTTAGTAAGATTATTATAATATCTTTATTAATATTTGTTGCATTTTTAGTTATATTTTTAATAGGTTATTTAATTAACCCTACAATAACAGGAAATTTTATTGCTTCAGATAATGGAAGTGATAACAAAATAGTGGTTGAAAATCCTCTTAATGAAATTGCTATTAGAAAGAGAAATGAAAAAGGAGAGGTTTTTAAGGAGGATATTTTTGGAGAAGCTCTTCTGGAGTTTGATAAAAAATATATTGATTATATACTGTTATCTCTTGGAGCTGATAAACTTCATAAATCAAAAATTGGTTTTGGAAACCCTGTAATTGAATTTTCAATTGATGGTGAAGTATGGAGCAGTGAAATAATAAAAGGAGTTCCTGAGACAAAAAAACAGGGAAGCGATAATATGGATATAGAGATTATAATAAGCAAAGAAGAGGCAGTTAATGCTCTTCTTTCTGAGAGTATTGAGGATTATATGAAGAATTCAGTTAATTCAGGAGATACTGAAATAAAAATAGTGTCTGGAAAAACTGAGTTATTAAGCAAAGGGTATCTTGAAATGTATAGGGATTTGATTGAAAATAATAATAATTTATAGTAGTAACACCTAGTTACTATAGTTTTAAAGTGACTAAATTTTGTTACTGGATGGTTAATTTTTTCAATAGAAAGTTTTATAAGTTAATATATGGCTTTAAATATATAGTTTTGAAAGTACATAGAAAAATATGACTTTCAGAATAATATAAATTTCGAGAAAATGAAAGACAATTTTGATATCTTTTTTAGGAGAAAGCCAGCATTAATGTTGGTAGCTTTGAGAAAAATGTCTAAAGCTCGGTATGGTTCTGTTTTAGCTAAAGAGGTGGACTGCACATATTCTCATGCAGTTAAGATATTACAAACTTTAGAGGATCTTGGATTAGTTAATTTTAAGAAAAAAGGGAGAATTAAATTAATAGAGTTGAGTAAAAAAGGAGAGGAAATCTCAGAACATATTGATGCGATTAGAAGGCATCTTAGTTAATTTTTATTTAAGTCAGAGGTGATTTCTTTATTTTTATTTAATTTGTATAAAAGAGGAGATTATGGAAGACTGGATGTATGCTAGGTTAATAAGGGCTGGTTCTAGATGGTCAGAGAGACTAATCTATGATGGACCTGTTATTAGTTTAAGTGGAATTACTTCAAAAATTGAATTTTCTGAATCAGGAGTAGAAGATTGCAGTTTTAATGTTTACTGGTTAGAGGGAACTAAAACAGGAGTTCAGATTTCAATTGGTTTTTATAGTTATGGTGAATTAGAAGCAAACCAAAAAAGAAATTCTTCTTACAGAGAGATTCCTATTAATGGTTAGGTTTTAGAGAGATTAATTGAGAGATTAAGAATCAGATAGATAAATGAAAAAATTGCAGGATGTAGATTTTGTTTACCTTTTTCTATGTTGTAATTATCTATTACTTGTGACACCTATTTTTTCACAGTATTTATTAACTGGGCATTGGTTGCACAGAGGAGAAACAGGTTGACAAATTGTTTTTCCAAATAAGACAAAGATAGCATTGAATTCTTTCCAGTATTTTTTTGGAAGGATTTTTTCCAGGGCGATTTCTGTTTGTTCTGGTGTTTTTGTTTTAATCCATCCCAGTCTGTTGGGTATTCTGTGGCAGTGAGTGTCTATAGGAAGAGTTGGTTGCTGATATGCAAAATTAAGAACAATATTAGCTGTTTTTGGTCCTATGCCTTTTATTGAAAGTAAATCTTCTTTAACATTTGGAACTTTACCATTGAATTTATTTATTAACTCTCTGCTTACGTATTTTAGAGTTTTTGCTTTTTTCTTGTAATGTCCTGAACTATAGATTATTTTTTCAAGTTTTTTTAAAGGGATTTTTGAGATGGCTTCTGGAGTGTCAGCAATTTTAAATAATTTTTCAGATACAGATTCTGTTGTATCATCTCTTGTTCTTAGGGATAGTAAACAGGCTATTAGTATTTTAAAGGCATTTGGTTTTTCCAGAAAATCTTTATTTTTTTCAGAAGAAATTTTCTCAGGGTTTCTCATTCTGTTTAGAGTTGTTCTCTCTGTGTAATTAAAATATTCTGCTAAAATATCCAGAGTTTTAGAAATTTTTTCCATTAGAGAATTAAAATATGTGATTATTTAAAATTATTTGATGGATAGTTTTATT
The DNA here is from genome assembly GCA_014728565.1 of Candidatus Pacearchaeota archaeon. GTDB lineage: Archaea > Nanobdellota > Nanobdellia > Pacearchaeales > GW2011-AR1 > ARS1285. Next base: position 6,407 of record WJLK01000068.1, on the reverse strand, counting down.
AATTATTTTAGGCTTTAAAATCTATGAGAAAAGAGGGATTTAAAATTAAATTAAATTTTAATAATCTTCCAATGATTATTTTAACTGCATTGGGAATTTTAACTGCGATTATAGTTATTTTTTCTGCTATACCTTTTGTTAAATATTCTTTTGGAGATATTTTTAAAGATTCTTCTGAAAAATTAGGAGATCCTCTTTTAGATAAAAACCAGGAATTAGAGTATCCTAGAAAAGATGGTTCTCAAGAACAAATGTGTATTCCTGATTGTCAGGGAAAACAATGTGGGTATGATGGTTGTGGAGGAAGTTGTGGAAAATGCAATTCCAGTCATTTATGTATAGGAGGGATTTGCGAACTTAAAATTCCTGAGTGTATTGATTCTGATGCTGATGGTTATAATGTGTCAGAAGGTTCCTGTGGTGTTGTTGATTGCAATGATTCTAATAAGAATATTTATCCAGGAGCAAATGAACTTTGTAATTATATTGATGATGATTGTGATAATGTAGTTGATGAGGGTGTTAAGAAAATTTATTACAAGGACGATGATTCAGATGGTTATGGTAGAATAAATGATAGTGTTGAGGATTGTTTTGCTCCTGAGAATTATGTTTCAAATAATGATGATTGTAATGATTCGAATGAAGATATGAATCCTGATGAACAAGAATTATGTGATAATAAAGATAATAACTGTGATGGTAGTATTGATGAGGGTTGTAATTGTACAATAGGACAGACAAAAGAATGTGGAGTTACAGATGTTGGAGAGTGTGATTATGGATTACAGACATGTAATTTATCTGGTAAATGGGGAGACTGTACAGGCAATAGGAATCCATCAGACGAGGTTTGTGACAATAAAGATAATGATTGTGATGGTTTTGTGGATAATAATATAATTGATTGTTCAGGAGAAACTCCTTATTGTTTGGATGGAAGTTGTGTTGAATGCATTCAGGACAGTCATTGTTATGATTCTATTAGTTGTACTGATGATTATTGTTTCTCAGGAGGATGTTTGAATAATGTTAATGACTCTAAATGCGAACTCTGGGAGATTTGTAATAACCTGCAGGGATGTGTGCAGAATATCTGTTCAGGATGTTATAACTGTGAAGGATGGTTTGAGGAATGTGGTTATGATGATTGTCATTTGAGTTGTGAATTTAGTGAGGATTGTTATTTTAGAGGAAATGTAGTTGAAGAAGATTGCATGCCTCTGAGTGAGGCATGCCAGGAAATTAGTTCTTGTTCTGATTATTCAGTATGGGAATGTTCTGATGACCCATGTAATGTTAATATGGAAGATGGATGTTATAACAATAGTGAGAGTTGTTACTCTGCTTCTTATTGTGGTGACGGTAATTGTGATTTTGAAGAAAATTGTGATAATTGCTTTTGGGATTGTAATTGTTGTGAAGAAATATGGTGGAGGCCTGGACATGGAGAAACATGGTATGAAGATAATCCTACTTATTTTGATAGTAATAATGATACAGCTTCTTGGGATTTTTCTACACCTGAAGCTCAGGGAATGGATTCTCAGATTTTAGAAGAGGGTATATCAAGTCTTGAATCAGAGCCCTATCTTTATAGTATTTTGATTATTCGTCATGATACTATTGTGCTTGAGAGATATTTCAAGGGAAGTGCTGCAGATCATAGCAATAATATTCACTCTGCATCTAAAAGTTTTTATCCTGCTCTGGTTGCTATTGCTATTGAGGAAGGTTATATTAGTGGAGTTAATCAGAAAGTTTCTGAAATTGTTCCAGATTATTTTTCTGATTTTTCTCCAAATAATAAAAAGAGGGATATAACTATAAAACATTTAATGACAATGACCATGGGTCTCAGATGGGAGGAGGATGTGACAGAATATGAGATAGAGAGAAAAAATAATTGGGTTCAGGAGGTTTTGAATCTTCGTCTTGATTATGATCCAGGAGAGCACTTTGAATATAGTACTGGTTCACCTCATATTCTTTCTGCTGTTATAACAGAAGCAACTGGAATGAGTACTTGTGAATTTGCACATAATAATCTTTTTAAGCCTTTAAATATCACTGCAGAGCACTGGGGTAGAGATCCTCAGGATATCTATTCTGGAGGATATAATTTTTACATTACTCCTAGAGAAATGGCTAGATTTGGCCTTCTTTATCTACATAATGGTGAATGGAATGGTGAGCAGGTTATTCCTCAGTGGATGGTTGAAGAGTCAGTACAACCCTATAATCGTGTTGACCGTACTTATGATTACGGTTATTACTGGTGGCTTCGTCAGATAAGTGGTTATGATGTTTACATAGCCTGGGGCTGGGGCGGACAATTTATTCATGTTATTCCAGAATTAGATATAGTTTTTGTTTCCACAGCTGATACAGAATCAAATTCTGAAGGAAGGGAAATAAATGCTGACAGATTTATCAGAAGATATGTTATTCCTTCTGTTGATGAAGGTTTGCCTACTGTTAAACAAACTGGATTTTTGGAAATTATTAAGGATTTTATAGAGCATATTTTTTAAGTTGCTTCTGAAAGAACTTTTCTATAGATTTTTAGTGCTCTATTAAAGTAAGGATGGTCATAAGGAACCTCTTCTGGTTTTAAGTCTCTTATTAAAAGTGCATAAACAGCACCAAGTCCTGCAGCATCTAAGCCATTGCCTTCTATAGTTGTTCCATTAACATGGAAATAATATTTGTTTCTTTCAATCTGATAGAAACTGTAAGGAACATCTCTAGGAAATTGAGGAAGTCCCTGAGCTATTCTTAATTTTCTTGGTTTTTTAGGATATTCAAAAATAATTTCTCTTCCCAGTTCTCTGAATCCCTCTTGTAATAATTCAATTCCAGGAAGTGTGAGGTAGTGCCAGGATCCTCTTGTTGTTTTTATTAAACCTCTCTTCCTATCAATGCCCTCGAGATTTTCTTCTTTTTCTAAATATTCAAGATTTCGATTTATAGCACAAACACCGTTGCACTGCAAAACCTGTGCTTCTAGAAAACCTCTAACAGCTCAGTTTATGTTAGGATTTCCTGTATCCCTGTAAAAAATATGAATGACTCTTTCTAATCTTTCAAGGCTTGAGTGAGAATGTTGTAAAATCCCATTAATTCCTCTTAAAATTCTGTTTCCTGATTCAGGTTCATGGTTTTGACCTGCAATTAAAGAAAGATGATGTTGCTTTAAATCAACAAAACCTTCATCACGAATTTCTTCAAGTGAACCTGTAAGTATTAGCTCTCCGCTTTCAATTTTTAGTGCTTCTAGACTTGGTCTGGGTCTTTGTAAAATTTCTTTTTCAGGGCATTCATCTAAGCTAGAGTATTTAATTGTCATTGTTTTGATATAAAAAATGATTTTTAAGAATTGTTGTGATTTTTTAAATAAATGGCCCTGAGGGGATTTGAACCCCTGACACCTGCCTTAAGAGGGCAGTGCTCTAACCAGACTGAGCTACAGAGCCTTTTATTTATTTTTAAATAGATTTTTAATTTAAAAACTTATGTGAAATATTGAAAATTCGTAACCATTATATAATGACAGTAATAGCAAAAGATTTAAATAATGGTTATTTTTTAAAATATCATGGGATTAGAAAGAAATATTGCTAAATCTTTTAGAATGGCTAAAGAGGATATAGAAAACATGAAGAGTCAGTTAAAAGAGATTTCTGAAAAGCAGAAAGAACTTTATGAATTACTGCATGAATTAAAAAGAAAGAAAAAATAAGATGCATCCTGTAGAATCTAGAACAATAAACTCTTTTAGGAAATTAAAATCAGATATAATTGATTTGCAGAATGAACTGTCAAAAACTTCTAATAATCATGATAAATTAATGAAAGATGTTCTTGCTTTTAGGGGAAAAGAGACTAAAGTTAAAAAAGTTGTTAAGAAAACAGCAGTTCCTGCTAGAAAAAAATTTTATGTTGCTGCAAAAGAGGGAAAGAAATATCATATTCCTGAATGTCCTTATGCTAAGAATATCAAACCTAAATCAAAACTTTCATTCAAGACAAAAGATGCTGCACTTAACAAAGGCTATAAGCCCTGTAGTTGTGTTGTGAAGTGAGTCATATTTTTCCAATTATAATAATAAAAAGAGATATTGAAATAAGGATTGTTGGAATTACTGTTAGATATTTTATTGATTCTAAAAAAGCACTTATGATTAATAGAACAGGCATTAAAATTGTTCCATAAATCATAAACCAGGAACCGATTTTTTTAAGTTTTGTTTTTAATTTTGTTTTGTCAATTTCATAACCATATAAGATATTTATGATTGCTAGGGCAATAAATGCTATGTGAGATAGTCTGATCATTCTCCTTGCAAGAGAAGTATAATTTCCTAATGGAGATGCAAGAGGTCCATTAAAAGACCACATTCCAATAACAGCACCAACAATAATGCCTATCATAATCCAGAGCCATCCAAAAGAAATATTTTTTTTACCTATCTCCATTTTTTGTATCTTGCGTCACTTTTTGCATAAACTAGGAACCATACAAATAAGAGTAGGAAAATTATATCAATTATTGCAAACCAGAAAAATATAACATGCCCTAAATCTGAAAGATAAAAATAACCTGCTAATCCACTATATACTGCTTTGTATACAACCCCTAATTTAACTAAATCTATATTTCTGTACAGATTTTTATAAACAAAATAATAACCTACTCCCATTGCAATTACAAAAGCAGCTGCCATCTGCATATACATAGGATAAACAGGAAGAGTTATTCCAAGGAAGTTATATATTGATTTGTAGAAAACTAAAAATAATATTCCTAATACAAAATCATAAACAGCTGCAATTAAAAATATAATTCTGAATAAATTATCTTTTTCACCTTTTTTCATATGTTTTAATGTTTTATATTTTATTTAAATATTTCTATATGATTTTGGGAAGGTTCCATCTTTTGATAAATTTTTTATTCTGTCTCTGAAAGCTAGATTAATAGCTATAGTTCCGATTAACTGGAAAAGATTTTTCACTGATGGGTTTTTTAGAAGATAAAATAATCTTCTTTTTATTCTTTTGTTCATTTCTTTTTTCTGATAAAATTCTTTTGAAATAAAACTAACTCCCTCATAGAGTTCTTCTGGAGTTATTTTTTTTGGTCTAGCTACAACATGCCTAAAATCATATAATGAATGATCTTCTGTTAGTAGTTTGTTTTGTTTTTTGTATTCATTGTAGATTTTAGTTCCAGGAATTGGTGTTAGATACATAGCAAGAAAAGATTCTATTTTACTCTCTTTTAAGAATTCTAGAGTTTCTCTAAAAGTATTTTTAGTGTCATTGTCAAAACCAAACATAAACCCCCCCTCAATTACTATTTCGTATTTTTGTAACATTCTTACACTTTTTAGGTAAGAGATATAGTTGTGTTTTTTGTTCATTTTTTCTAGATTTAATTTTGATATAGAATCAAAACCTAGAAACAATCCACCACAACCACTTTCAGAGGCTAATTTCACTAATTCCTCATCCTCTCCAATATCCACTGTTGCCTGAGAAATCCATATTATTTTTAATGGGATTAAAGCTTTAAATAATTTTTTTGCATACTCCCTGTCACAGGCAATGTTATCATCAACAAAAAAAATAAAATTTTTTGGAAATGATTTTACTTTTTTTATATCTCTAATAACCTCTTTTATTGGTCTTTTTCTATGTAGATGATGATAAAAAACAGAGGTTGAACAGAACTTGCAATTATGACTGCATCCTCTTGTTACTTCAATAAAATTTGTATTAAGATAACTCATTTTTTTAAAAATTTCCCATTTTGGAGTTGGCAGGTTTATTGGTTTTTTTTGATTGCTTATGTATTTTCTTTTTAATTTATTTTTTTTAAAATCTATAAGTAATTCTTTCCAAGATTCATTAGCATCTCCTATCACAATTGAGTCAGCATATTTTAATGATTCATCTGGCATTAGGCTTGGATGAAGTCCTCCAAAAACTACTTTTACTCCTTTTTTTCTAAAATTATCTGCTATTTCATAGGCTCTTTTTGCAACTGATGTGTTAACTGAAATTGCTACTAAATCAACATTCATATTATAATCTATAGGAGAGATTTGTTCATCAATTACAGTTATTTCATCATCTTCTGGAGTTAGTGAAGCAAGGTTTGCCAGAGCAAGTGAAGGAAATCTAAGAAATATTGTTCCTTTTGGTTTTTTTGGTTTTTCAGCTCTTAAATAATCTTTGATTAATGAAACTAGCATTATTTTCATTAATAAATATGAAGATAAATTTTTTATAAAATTATAGGTGATTTTGTTATGTTTTTTGAGTTAATGATATTCTCTAAAAATCAGTGATGCTCTCTGCTCAAATATCCTCAAATTAATTATATAAATTTTTATATAATC
>WJLK01000067.1 GCA_014728565.1 Candidatus Pacearchaeota archaeon | reverse complement strand
TCTCTAATTAACAAGTCATCTTTCCTAAATACTAACAGAAGTAATTTACTCCTGCTAACGCGATGAACTCGCAGGTTGAAATTCCAAGCAAATTTGCATTTATAAATGTTTCTTTGAATTTTTATATTTCAAATTCTCTTCTTGTTCAAGAATACTCTCTAATTACATGCTCATCAATACTCTTAAGAGCATGAAATGCGGAGAGAAGGATTCGAACCCTCGTAGGCACTGAGCCACTTGGTCCTTAACCAAGCCCGTTTGACCACTCCGGCATCTCCGCATGAAATTAATTAAAAGAATTAGTTTTTATAATTTTTTATTTATTTCACAGCTTTGTCAAGTTCTTTCAGATTATCACTCAAAGCTTTGATTGCCTTTAAAAAAACATCCCTAACTTCCAGCTGCCCCCAGGATTCTATATACATAATAATTTCGTTTATTTTGTTTAGTTTTTTTATTTCTTTTATTTTTTCATCGGGAACATTCTTTCTTTTTAATTCCTCTTCGTCATAATTTACCTTGCCTTCCCTATCAACATGAACAAATTCTAAAATATCATCATCAAGGTTGCTCTTGTAGTATAATAATCCTGGAGAGTATTTAACATGCTCACTGCCTTTTCCTAATCTAGCTTCAGCAACAATCTCTAATTCCTGATTCTGATCAAGAATAACAATCGGTAGTTTAAGATTAGTTCCTGTATCTGGAGAAAGATCAGTTGAGTAAATTGTTTTTGGACCTTGTTCTTTTAGTTTAAATTTAATTTCTCTGGATGTTTTTTCTGTCTTTATTGGAACTAAACCAAGTCTATGAGCTATTATCTCATCATATAATGCAGAATCGTTTTTTATAAATTCAACTTCATCAATTGCCATTATAGGGATATCTAAAACACTTCTTCTTATGGCATTTGCCAGACCAATAGGCATATCTGATATAAAACTAATTTTTTGTTCATCTTTATTGTATTCTTTTAATCTTATCATCTTTCCTTCAGATAACCTTGGGTCATTTTTTATTAGTATATATTGAAATTTAGAGATACAGAGGGTTTTTAAACTCTTCTACCCCTCCTACCTCCTTTTCTTTTTGGCCCTCCTCTTGGAATTTTTGTATTATCCATTATACTTAATATTTTGAATCCTGCTCTTGTTAGTGATTTTATAGCTGTATGTGCTCCTGGACCAGGATTGTTCTGACCTGTTTTTGATCTAATCTTTACATAAAATCCAGTTATTCCATTATCTTTGGCTTCTTCAGCTATCCTCTGTGCAACAAACATGGCAATAGTAGGATTCGCCTTTAACCTATCCTGCTTTGTTGATTGTCCTCCACTGAACTTAGCAATAGATTTTCCAGAGATATCTGTTAAATTCATGATAGTGTTGTTGAAAGTTGTATATATATTAAGGACCGCAGTTCTCTCTCCCTTTTTCTTCTCTTTACTTGGAGTTTTATCTTCTTTATTCATTTTTATTTTCTCCAGTTTCTTTTATTTTTTCTTCAACAAAGTCCTCTTCAGCTTTTTCTTCCTCTCTAATTGCTTTATCTTTTTCTTTTGTTATTTTTTTAGCAATTTTTTCTTCAGCTTTTTCTATATCTTCTTTTCCCTTTTCAACTTTTTCTACCTCATCTTCAATAATCTCTTTCTCAACTTTTTCTTCTTCTCTACCTGCTGCACCTGACCCCTCTGCAATATCCTCTGCTATTTCTTTTTCAGCTTCAAGAACTTCATCTTTTATCTCTTCGGTTTTTGGTTTTGATTTTTCTGTTTTTAATAAGATTCTTAGTTTTATTAAATTCTCTTCTTCTAATTTAACAACATATGATGGTTTATTTACAACCTGATCACCAATAGAAACATGTTTATGGGCAATCAATTGCCTTGCTTGCTTAGGTGTATTTGCAAGACCTTTTTTGAATACTATTGTTTGCAGTCTTCTTTTCATAAGGTCTTCCTTGTCAAGAGAAAGAGAATCTGCAATGCTTGCAACACCAAAACCTTTTTTTTGCAATCTTTCAATAAAAGCTTTTTTTTCTTCATCAGGAGCAGTGATTAATTTTTTTGCCTGGCTTCTAATCTCTCTTATCGAGCCATCTGCTTTCCATATTTCTCTTTTGTTTTTTAATCCATATTTTTTCTTTAATTCTGCTTCCTCATCAATTCTTGTCTTATCAAAAGGTCTTCTCGGTCTTGAATATTTCTTTTTAGATCTTATCATTTTTTCTTTCTTTTAACCCCTACTGATTTTTTCTTTCCTCTTGTCCTGAAATGGCTTCTTGTTCTCTGTCCCCTGGAGGGTTTTCCTAAAACATGTCTCAAACCTCTGTAAGACCTTATTTTTTTTAACCTTCTGATATCAAACTCTTTTTTCATATCAAGAGAACTTCCTATTAGATGAGAATTTTCCTGAGTCTCAAAATCATTCCTTCTATTCATTATAAATATAGGTATATCTTTAGGTTTTTTTAAAAATTCAGTTATTTTTCTTATCTCATTCTCATCTAGTTCAGATATTTTTTTATTAGGATCCAGATTCAAAATTTTACAAAGAGCATTTGAAAAACTCCAGGAAATCCCCTTAAGATAAGTAAGTCCTGTGAGAGTCTTCTTATTTCCTGGAATATCCGTTTGCATAATTCTTACTATTGAAAAAATTTCTTTTTTCTCTTCTTCAGGTTTTTGTTCAGCCATCTTAATTGAATAATTATAACTACTATATATTTAAAAATTTAATCAAGGGTTTAAAAATCTTTA
>WJLK01000066.1 GCA_014728565.1 Candidatus Pacearchaeota archaeon | reverse complement strand
TTTGATTTCTTTGATTTCCTCTTCCACAACATCTTCACTTAGATTTTCATAAACCTCCTCAACCCCCCTAATCTTCTCACTTAAATTAACTTCAACTACTTCCTCACTAACATTAACATCTGTTAGATTAATTTCAGGCTCTGTAATCTCAGTTATATTAATCCCTGTTTCATTACCCTCAGTTTCATTAATTTCACTAGCATTAACTTCTATTACTTCTGCTTCATCACCTGTTATATTAATCTCTGTTATATTAATTTTAGTTACATTAACCTCGCTAATATTAGTAACATTTATATCACTAATATTTTCAATTATCTTTAATTCTAAACTAGGTTTTTCAATCCTTATTTTATAACCCTCTGCAATTAGATCACTAAAAGAAAGCAGGCTTCTTCCTATTCTCAGAGTGTTATTATCATAAATCTCTATATTTTTATCACTAGTAATATCTATTCTAGCCATAAACTTTGTGTCTCTAAGCTTGACCTTATAACCCCATTTATACTCTTCATCTTCTGCTTTTTGTATTTCAACATCAAAACCTTCTGCCTGAACCACTGAATCATCAGTTATTGTCTCTATTTCATAATTATTTAATTCTTTCAATTTTTCTTTTGCTTTTCTTAATTTTTTCTTTTTTAAACCAAAATCTTCTTTATCATCAACAACTCTTCCTGTAATATGAGATATTTTTTGATTTTGATTTTGATTTTCTATCTGAATATCTCTTTTAATTTCTTTATTAAGATTTTCAACAAACTCACTATAATTCAATAAATCAAAATACAAAACTAAATTTCCATCAGAAGTCTTAAAATCCATCACCTTATTTTTATTTCCTGAAACTGATTTTTTTATTTTCAAATTAGATTTCTCTAAAACATACTCTTCAACAACTTCCTCTCTCTCAGTTTTAATAACCCTCCCTGTTATAATTGGAGAGATAATTCTTTTAAAAAAACCAGAAGAAAAAAGAGGCTCTTTTTGGAAAGGACTCGATTTTTCAAGAGCCTCTTTTTGTTTAACTTCTGAATATGAAAAATAAATGAAAAATATCAATAGCAAAATAAGAGAGAGAAAAAACCAAACAGGTTTTTGTGGTTTTCTGATTTTTACAAAAGGGCTTGGATAATAATTCTTAATATTTTTTTTTGATATTTTATTTTTTGGTCTTAAATAAAATGGAAAATCAGAATAAACCCTCTCTCCAAGAACCTTATTTTTTATTCTTTGTAAGTAATTAGGAAGATTAGAGATACTTCTATTTAAACGAGTCCTTTCCATACTTATTATTTATGATAATATACTTATAAATGTTATGTAATAATACCTATTATTTATGATTAAAAATCTAAAGAAAAAACCATAAAAATATTAGAATCTTCACTCTATTTTAAAATAAAATTCATCAAAACCAGCTTTTTTTTCTAATACCTTCATTAATTATCTCAAAATTAAGCTCCTTAACAGGAAGACTTCTGTGTTTTCTTATTATTGCTTTTTTCTTACCTGCTTTATTAATAAGTTCAATTATGCACTTGATCCAGTATCTTAGAATATCTCCTCCTATAACATTAACATCAGCTTGTTTTCCAGCAAGCCACTCCTGTTCAGATAAAAAATCATAATAAATTTGAGTAGTTATTAAAACAGGTATCTGTTTTTTTCTTGCAATCTCATAAAGAGCTTTCATCTGATTTGCAAGTTCATAATTAACTTTTCTTATCTCTTCCATTCCATTTCTTCTTGCTTCTGCTAATTCCAGTCTATAAAGCATAGTCATACTATCTGCAACTATCAAACCTATATTTTCACTTTTTGATTCTTTTAATAATTTCAAGAAAGCTTGTTTCTGTTCCTGAAAATCAGTAGGTTTTAATATAACTATATTTTTTAAAACAAACTCTGGAATACCTCCTGAAATTTGTTTTACTCTGTCAACTGAAAAACTACCCTCTGTATCAATAAAAATAACTTTCTTATTTTTTTTAGCTGAATGACAACTAGCCAATATAACAAAATTACTTTTTCCACTAGCAGGAGGACCATAAAAAAGAGTTATCACCCCAGGTTCATAACCTCCCTCCAGCCATTTATTTAAATCATAACTTCCAGTCATTACTTTTTCAGAGATTTCCATTATAAAGGAATTATTAAAAAATTTATAAGTATTGTTATATTTTCCAATAACTGAATATAAAATAATCAAATAACACCTATAAAAACAAAAAAATCAAAAATAACACTTACAGCCAATAAAATAAAAAACAACCAGAATAAAAAACCATATCTTCTGTCAGATATAGAAATCAGGATATAAATAACTGAGATAAATATTACAATGAAAGATACAATAACCAACCATCTCAGCAGAGGTTCCATATCTTAATAAAAAATATTAAGTTTATAAAAATTATTTAACTATAAAGATTATTTAGCTTTATTAAATTCCTCAGCATACTTATCAAGGTCCTTTTGTACCTTGGAGATAGCATCATGCAGTGCTTTTTTAGCTGTCTTTCCTTTGGTGACTACCTTTAACACAACTGGCTTACTATAATGTTCTTTTCTCCAGACACCAAGTTCAACATCACTATCTTCATTTAAATAAACTCTCACTATCTCTGCAATTGTCTGATTATCCAGTTGAACTTCTAGTTCATTTTTCTCTTCCTTAAGAATATTTATTTCCATGAAAAAAACAGAAAAAACAGGTTTTTAAAGCTTATTATGCAGCGAAACAGCTTACTTTTGTGAAGTAATTTAACTAATCTTTATCTTTGGTAACTATTAATATCCCTATTTCTAGTTAATTATTGTTGATAGGTTTTTTACGTCGGAACTTCATGATACTAAGTAATTACTATACAGCTTTTTTTAAAACCTTGTTCTTAAAAATTTTCTTGCTTCAACTGCTCATGAAACAGCACATTTCAATACCATTATAAAGATTCAGAATCTTTTCTTTTAAATTTATTACCAAGTAATTCAGAACCTCCAAGAAGATTATCTAGCTCTCTTGACTCTTTTTTTTTCATTAAGTTCAATTCCTTTTTTCTTTTTTCAATTAATTCTTTTCTTTTTTCTTCAAGTTGTTTTTTTCTTTTTTCTTCCTCTAATTTTTTCATCTGAATTTCTTTAAGTTTTTTTTCATGCAATTTCTTGAGATCAGCTATTTTAGTACTGCTTAAATCAGCTTTTTTTACATCAAAATCTCTTCCAAGCTCTCTGTCAAAATACCTCTTAAAATCTCCCTCAAGAGGTTCTTCTTTTTGAACTTTCTCACATTTAATTTTTGTCTTATAATCATCAAATTTCTCTGTTTTACATTCTACAGGCTCTCTTTCCAAGTCAATTTCTTCAAAAGATATCTCAGGTTCACTTTCAAAACTTACACTACTTTTAACACCTTCTGACTCATCACTTTTTACTTTTTCTTTTTCTGATTTCTCTTCATCTATTCTATCTAGACTGCCTGTATCTCTCTCATCAACATCCATATCTTCTATTTCCTCTTCTTTTATCTCAGGTTCAGGTATTTTATCAAGAACTCTTCCTTTTTCATCCAGTAAAACAGGTTTTTCCTCAACTTTACTCTCTAATAATTCATTTATATCTATCTTCCTCAGCCTAGTTTGAAAAAGTTGTTCTAATTTCTTAATCAAGATCTCTGCATTTTCAGGAATCTTTCCTTTTTCAATCATCTGAATAGCAACTTCAGACTCTCCTAAAATCTCAGCAAGTTTTTCTTGTGTAAGTCCCTTTCTTCTTCTGTTCTTCATTATCTCCCAGTGAAAATGTTTAATAAGATTTAGCTTATCTTTTTCAGGTATCTCTAAATCAGGATTAGAATCAAGTTCTTTTAATCTATCCTCCCTAAAAAAAACATCTCTCTTCCCAAAATCTCTGAAACCAGATAATCTCTTCATCCTCTCATAAACTTCTAATTTTTCACTCTCTCTAAGCTGGCTAGATGTTGGTTTTCTAATAATAGGAATATTCTCTATTATAGAGCATCTTTCACAAAGATTAGCCATTCTACCATCATAAACAGCATCAAAAAGTCTGACTCTATCTCCTCTGACCCCACATCTGGAACATTTATCTACCATTTTAAAAATACAAAGACTTAGTTTTTATTTAATTTGTTTTAATAAAATATATATTAGAAAATATAATTACTACCTATTATTTAAAAGAAATTTTATATTCCTAGTTGTCTGTTATCCCTCACAGAAACTTCATAACTCCAATCAGAGAGAACTTCTAAAAAACCTGCAATCTCTGGACTAAGAGAGTCATAAGCTCTCTGACAATCTAGATCTATTTTAAAACCATTCCTAGACCAGACATCAAATCTAATCCTTTCTTCATCCATACAGTAAAAGTAAATATTCATATCATCTCTGCCTATATCAACCCTTATTAATCTTCCCAAATGCACTAATCTCAAATTTCTTTCTAAAGAACATAATTCTCCTCCCTCTCCAATTAAACTAAAGGCATATCTATAGATTTCATCAATATTCATAAAAACAACTTAAAAAAAGAGATTTTATAAAAACTATTGTAAAGCATTACTACTCAAAATATTCCATTAAATCTTCTATATTCTCTACATCTGAAACCCTGATATCCCTATTAATCAAAATAATAGGAAGATCCTCTTCTGAAACATTATATCTATCCATAAGCAAACTTATGGAAGGTGAACCTATATTTCCTGCAATAGGTATTAATAAAACATCGCTTCCCTTTCTATCTTTGACCTCCTTAAGTAATTTAGAAAAAACATTTTGTTTAGCTCTTCTAGTTATATCCTCCTCCTCATAACTGTAAAAATAAACAACCTCGTTATAAGGATTTCCGCATTTTTCCTGAACTTTGATAGAGTTCAGTAACAACATAGCTCTTAAAATATCATATTTTTTATGTTGTAACTGAATAGACTCTGTTAATCTGCTTGCACTTTCATACCTATCCAGAATTTTAGCCTCTTGATAAATTCTATCTGCAAAATTTAAATTTTCCTCAGTAGCAATCTGACAATTAAAATCCTCTCTTGAGTATATATCATTTAAAAGTTTTGCATCAAGGAGATCAATTTCTGATTTTTCAGAAAGAAAACTTATCTTACTAGTCCTCCAATTCTCTAAAATAAAACCCATTATTAACCCTAAACTAAATATAAGCACCGTTACTAACAAAGCTTGCCAAAAAACATGTTTTTGTGACTTAAACATTTTTATCTCCATACACTCTTGCCTTTATAAAAATGCCAAATTGAATTAACCATAATAAAAGGGTAAAGTATAAGATAGATAGTTAAATAAAAAGGTATATTTAAAATATTCTCTTTTTTCCATAATTCAACCTTAAGTATTGATAGTATAACTAAAACATAAATAAGTCCTGTTAAAAAAAGAATGATTCCCAGATAATTAAGAAAACTAGGTGTTATATAAAACTCCTCAAATGTCAAAAGAGGTGTTCCTGCTTTAATAGTATAAGTTGTAAAAAACAACCTAGAGATAATATTTCTAATCAAAACATAAAAGAAAATAGATAATCCAAACAAACCTAAAAAAAGATTGATTATAAAAAAAGGGATAATAAATAATCCCAGCATTCCTTTTTTTCCAAGAGATTTTCTGTATTTTGAAATACACTGTAAACCTCCTACATTCCATCTTCTCCTCTGAACCCACCACTCTCCTAGTCTGCTCGGAACAACACTGGTTACACTAGTAGCCAAACACATTTTTCTTTTCCATCTGTTATAAGCAAGATGCCAGGTAGCTTCAATATCCTGAGTCAAATTTTTTTCATCAAATCCTCCAATTTCTTCTAAAGCTTTTTTCCTATAAAGAGCAAGAGGGCCAGGAGTAACATAAATAGCATCAACATACTCTAGTAATTTTCTTCCAAAAGAAATAGCCTGATACTCAATTGCCTGTAATTTCTCAAAAAACTTATTTTTATTCCTAGCCAGAATAGGACAGGTTACTGCTCCAACTTTAAGATCGTCAAAATAACCAACCATTTTTTTAATTGAATCTCTGGATGGAAAAGAATCAGCATCAACAACAGCTATCAATTCCCCCTTAGCTTTTTTTAATCCAATGTTCTGAGAACCAGCTGCACTTCCTGTATTTTTTTTATTATTTATTAATTTCAATTTAGAATATTTATCTAATAAACTTTCAACAATCTCTTTTGTATTATCTGTTGAACAGTCATTAACAATAATTACCTCCACTATTCCTTGATAATCTATATTCATTATATTTTTTATTGAATCTTCAATAGACTCGCCCTCATTATAAGCAGGAACTACAAAACTAACTGTATATATTTTTTTTGTTTTAGGATAATCAAAAAAACTCTTAATGTTTCTCAAATAAATAATAAGAAAAAGACTAAGCATATAAATAGAAATAAACATGTAAGTTAAATAAATATAGGGCAAAAATTCCATGATTAATCCTCCAGAGATTTATTTTCTTCAGCTTTAAACCCCTCTTCTTTTTCTCTCAAATGAAAATATTCAAAAAAATCATCACTTAAAGTCAACTCTTTTGTATGTCCTGCTCTCTTGGACTTGACTAAGCCGATTTCATTAAATTTCTTAACATGGTCATAGGCCTTATTTCCTCTAATCTTAACAATAACAGACTGTTTCACAGGCTGCTTATAGGCAATAATTGCCAGAGTCTCCTGCTCTGCTTTTGTAAATTCACTGCTTCCTGTTGCTAGTTTATTTATCATGTCAAAATATTCCTGTCTTACATCCATCTTCCACATATTCTCCTTAACAAGAATCTCAATAGAAGAATCATCCCTGTTATATTTTTCAATTAAACTATTCAAAATCTCCTTTAACATAAGAGGATTAATATCTGTCAGCATAACCAGTTCCTGAAGATTAAGAAATCTAGCAGAAATAAACAAAGCTGCCTCAACTTTTTTTAAATTTTCAATTTCTTTGCTCTCATCCATCTCTTTGATAGTTTCTGAAGTTAACTTACTTTCATCTTCAGAGATATCTCTGTTATGAACAACTTCTGCAGATTTGACTTCTAAAGATTTATCTTCTTCCATAAACTAACTAATAAAAACCAGATTTTAAAAGTTTGTGAACCACTTTAAAATTAAAATAATGCAATAATATTTATATACACCAAGAAGATTACAATAACAAAAATGGGAAAAATTAAAGCAATAATTTTTGATCTAGATGATACATTATATGATGTAAATCCACTCACTGAAATAGCCTTAAAACAGGCTGTTAAAGAAATGATTAAAAAAGGACTTAATTCTGATTTTGAAAATGCATTTGAAAAAATTAAACAAATTATAAAAGAAACTCCTTCTAAGGATAAATTTAGTGAACTTGCAGAGTATTTCAAACCTTATACTAAGGAGATAATTCAGGCTGGAAAAAATAGATATTACAAAGAAGTTAATATAGAAAATTTAAAACCATTTCCAAGAACAATTGAAATCTTAGAAGAACTAAAAAACAAATACAAGTTAATATTAGTTACTTTTGGTGATTACAGCCAGCAGAAT
>WJLK01000065.1 GCA_014728565.1 Candidatus Pacearchaeota archaeon | reverse complement strand
GTTGATGAGAGTTGAGGATGTTAATGCTTAATTTGATTATGCATCTTGGGAATAGTTATTAAATCCATTTGTTTAACCGGGTTTGCTTTCCATATTCTTTTAAAATCGCAGATTTGTCTGTAAAAATTTTAATAGGTAGTTTTAATCTTGTCTGAGCTTGTTGAAGAGCTTCTTTTAAAGTCTGGAATTTTTCTGGTTTTTTCTGAAAGGCAGCTCTGCAAGTTTCTCTTAAAATTCCAACACCTAATGGGGCGTAGTATTCTGGACGAACTTCACGAATAAATAATGCTGTTGCCTGTTTTTTAATAAATTCAAGATATTCACATAATGCAAGCCTGTTTGCGTAGTAAGCTCCGGTGGTATTATATGCATATTTTTTTCTTTCATGAAAAAACTCATAGTCTTGCATTATTCCTATTTCCTCTGTCTGATTCCATAAACTTCCTATGGTTTCTGCTTCTATTACTTCAAATGAAAATCTGTCAGGAAGTAGCAGAATCTCATAATGATTTCCATTGTAATAGCTGTGGAATAAGAGAATTTCATTTATTTCAGGATAGTATTTTATTTTTTTTAACAGATTTTTTGAAAGAGTGTCGTCAGTTGCAGTTATACTCCATCTTGTGGGAACTAATTTTCTGTTTGTTTTTATTCCTAGAAGTCCTGCACTTAATATTTTTGATATATGAGTTACAGGTATTTTTGATTTATAGAGTTCTTTTATTGAATCTACTGACTTACAGTCAGTATCTGAAACCAGATAATCTACCTTAGGTTTTACTTTTGGATTTTCCTGTATTCTTGCTTTTTTTAGTGGAGCAGGATTTCCTATTATAGTTGTGTTCTTACTGATTTCTAATTTTTTTGAAGGTGGTTTTTTTAATAGAAACTCAGTTGATACTGGTTTGTAAGCCATGCATATTTCCTGCATAAGATTTAGGAATTTATTTTTTTCATTGTAGATTCTTGCATTTCTTATTTTTGTTTTGAATCTTCCGTAAATTAATTTTCCTCTGTTATCCAGGATGTGTGAGATTGAGAATTTTGATTTATGCCATATCTCTGGCATTGCTAGTTCTTCTGTATTTTCATCACCTGTTTCAGAGTCATTTGGCGAAAGTATCCCTGCATTTATATCAGGATAATTAAACCTTCCTATAAATATCTCAGGAGGACTATTTCCAGAAAAATGTTTTCTTGTTTTCAATCCCCAGTTTATTTTTGAGTATATTCTACATGGTTTTCCACAAAATCCTCTTCCTCTGCATTTAAGGCAGAGTTTTTTTTCAAATAGCATCTTTTTTAAAAGAAATAAAAATAAATAAATTTATTCAAAAAGAAGTTTTTAGACCTTTTTTCCTAACTTTATTATTTAGACTATTCTCTCAATTCTGTTATTCCTAGTAAGAGGAATAAAACTCCTATCATTATTACAAACCAGATTAATCCTCCCTTAAGGAATTCCCATGCAGCAGTTCCAAAATTAAAAGATACATTTCCAATAACCCAGTTAAATGAAAAAGCCCAGACTAAGACTGCTACTATAATCAGGATAAGTCCAAACAAAATTTTTAACCACTTATTCATGTAGTTTTAATAGAGAGTTGATTTATAAATATTATGGTAGTATTTTGTAGATTTTAGTGGTAATATATTAAAAGTAAATTTAATAACTTCAAAAATTATTGAACTCTTCACTGGATTTATAAATAAGCATGTTCTTAATTTTGCATGGTAGTTGAAATAATAAACAGTTGGGATTTGTTTGGAAATATTAGTTTTATTTTTGAGCCAGGATTCTGGTTTTTGATTTTAGCTGTTTTATTAATGGCATTTATATTAAATAAGAAAAAATGAAAGACGAAGATAAGAAAATGGAAGATGATAAAAAATTTATTTTAATGGGAATTGATGATGCAGATGATGTAGCAGATGTTCTCAGGAGTAAAACTGCGAAGAAGATACTGGATTTTCTAGCAGAGGTAAAAGAAGCTAGTGAGAATGATATAGCGAGAGGTTTAGATATTCCTATTAACACAGTTGAATACAACTTGAAAAAATTAATAAAGTCTGGTTTCGTTAAAAAAGCAAAGAATTTTTTTTGGAGTGTAAAAGGAAAAAAAATTGAGATGTATAAATTGGCGAATAAACATATTGTGATTTCTCCTAATAAAAAACCCAATATTAATTATCTGAAGAGCATAATTTCTGTGATGGTTATTTTAGCTATTGCTATAATTGGATTGCTTTTATATATGTTTCCTGAAGAGGGTAAGGTATTTGATTTAGGAGAGACAGAAGGAGAGGAATTATTGAGATTTCACTCTCAGGGTGAGTTAGAAGAATTTTTAGAGGAGAATTCTGAAGTAAGCCAGGAGTACTTTAGAGCTGAAGTTAGAGCAGAATCTGCGAGAAATGGTTTTGCAAGGGATGGAGCTCCTGCAACTACAAAAGCTGGAGAGGCAGGAGTTACTGCTGATGATTACTCAACAACTAATATCCAGGTTGAAGGTGTTGATGAGGCAGATATTGTTAAAAATGATGGCAGGTATATCTATGTTGTTTCAGGGAATAAGGTTGTTATTGTGGATGCATATCCTCCTGAAAATATGAAAATAATAAAGGAGATAAATTTTAGTGAGAGAGTTAGTAATATCTATATAAATAATGATAAACTGATTGTTTTTTCTTGGGGTAGTTATCCTGTTTTATATGAGGGAGGTGTAGAAGCACGTTGCATAGGATGTAATCCCAAATCAGGATATAAAAGCACAGTTTATATTTATGATATCTCTGATAAAAAGAATCCAGAGTTAGAAAATGAAATTGCTTATGATGGTAATTATGTTAATTCAAGAATGATTGGAGATTATGTTTATCTAATCTCAAATAAATATGTAAATATTAATAATCCAACACCTCCTGTTTACTGGAGAGATGGAAATAAGATATCAGTTGAACCTTCTGATGTTTATTACTGGCCTTATCCTGATACAAGTTATGTTTTTACTTCAATAACAGCGATAGATGTTGATGATGGTGACTTTACTAATAAAGTTTATCTAACAGGAAGCACTAATAATATTTATGTTTCTCAGGATAATATTTATGTGACTTATCAGAAAAGAATTGGTTATGAGAATTATGCAGAGAGATATGCAGATGAGGTAGCTTATCCTATTCTTCCTGGTTATAAAGATGATGAGGTAAGGGAGATATTAGAGGAAGAGAACAGTGATAGATATTATTACAGAAAATTAAATGCAATTAAAAAAGTAATATATGATTATTCACTTTCTCTGAAAGGAGAGAAAAAAGGGGATTTTGATGAAGAACTTTTGGAATTAGAGAAAAAATTTCAGTTGAATATTCAGAAAGAGATGGAAAAGACAGTTGTTCATAAAATTCATATTGATAATGAGGATATAGAGTACAAAAGTGTTGGTGAAGCTCCAGGGAGAGTTCTTAATCAGTTTTCAATGGATGAGTATGATGGTTATTTTAGAATAGCTACTACAACTGGAAATTGGAGAGATATCAGTATGAATCATGTTTATGTTCTTGATAAAGATTTGGAGATAGTTGGTAAGGTAGAGGATCTGGCTGAGGGAGAGAGAATCTATTCAGTTAGGTTCATGAGAGGGAGAGCTTATATGGTGACTTTCAGGCAGGTTGACCCTCTTTTTGTTATTGATTTATCAGATCCAGATGACCCTGATGTTTTAGGTTACCTCAAGGTTACAGGTTATTCAAGTTATTTGCATCCTTATGATGAGAATCACATCATAGGTATTGGCAAGGAAGCAACAGAACAGGGAAGAGTTCAGGGAATTAAAATAGCTTTGTTTGATGTTAGTGATGTTAAACATCCTGAACAGGTATCAAAATATGAAATAGGAGAGGACTGGGCTTACAGAAGTTATCAGAGTTCTCAGGCATTGCATGACCATAAAGCATTTTTGTTTGACAGATCCAGAGAATTACTGGTTATTCCAGTATCTTACACAAGGTATCTTTCAAAAGATTATAGAGATAATGAGTACTGGCAGGGTTCTTATGTATTTACAATTAATCTAAATGGAATAAAATTAAGAGGTAGGGTTACTCATAGTGAGGGTAGTGAATCAAGATACAGTGCATATGTTAGAAGAAGTTTGTATATGGATAATTTTCTTTATACAATATCTAATTTTAAGGTTAAAGCTAATTCTCTAATTAGTCTTGATGAAATTAGTGAGGTGAAACTTTCTGAAAAAGAGAGTTATTAGTATTTTTGTAAAAACTTATATATATCTGTTATTTCTTTTTTAGTAGTTAAAAAATGGTAGAGGAAAATTCTTTGAATAATGAAATTGAGAGCGTAGTTAAGAACAATCTTGACTCTAAAGAACTTAAGAAAGATACTAAATTATCTAAGTTAGATATTCTAAAAAAGATAAGTAGTGGAACAGGTTTAAGAGAGGCTCTTAATAATATTGTTAATTCTAGCAAGGGTGCTCTGATCGTGGTTAGTAATCAGAATGCTGGAAATGTTTTTGAGGGAGGTTTTAGAATAAATTCTAAATTTACTTCAAAGAGGCTTGAGGAATTAGCTAAAATGGACGGAGCAATTATTCTTTCAGAAGATTTTAAGAAGATTTTATTTGCAAATACTCTTCTTGTTCCTAACAGGTCTTACAGTACAATTGAGACAGGTACCAGACATCAGGCAGCAGAGAGAACAGCAAAACAGATAGGTGGAATGGTTATTGCAGTTTCTGAAAGAAAAGGATCTATAACTATCTATTATAGGAATTCAAGGTATGTATTGCAAAAACCAGAGGAACTTTTGAGAAGAGCTACTGAAACTTTGCAGATTCTTGAGAAACAGAGAGAAGTTTTTGATGAGTTGATTTTAAATCTTAATTTATTGGAGCTTAATAATCTTGTTTCAGTTGCAGATGTTTGTACTCTTTTAGAAAGAATAGAGATGATACGTAAGATGAAAGATATAATTAATGAATATATTATTGAATTAGGAAGAGACGGGCTTATTGTCAGGATGAGAATGAGGGAGATTACACAGGGAATAGAGAATATAAGAGACCTTATATTTAAGGATTATCTTCCGAAATCAAAAAAAGTTGAACAATTTTTTGACAGTCTGAGTTTTGATAAGTTACTTGATTTAAAAAACATTGCTAATAATCTTTTTAGGAGATCACTAGAAACACTTATTGTTCCAAAAGGATACAGAATTTTGAGTAAAACAAGTTTAAATAAAGATGAGATTGAATCTTTGATTAGGCATTTTAAGAATCTTGATTCTATTTTAAATGGAGATGAAGAAAATTTAAAGAAAGTCATTAGTAATCCTAAGAAATTCCAGAAAGAAGTTAATGTTCTTAGAGAGCACGTAATGCTCGGTAAGAAAGTTTAGGAATATTTATATATATGACAATTATGAAAATCCTATGTTAACACAAAAACAGATAAATGAAATAAGAGAACATCTTGAGAAATCACAAAATCCTCTTTTTTTCTTTGATAATGACAATGATGGTCTATGCTCTTTTCTTTTGTTGAGGAGATTTATTGATAGGGGGAAAGGAGTTGCTATTAAATCCTTTCCTGACTTGAATGAGAGTTACTTCAGGAGAATTAGAGAACTTAATCCAGATTATGTTTTTATACTTGATAAACCAGATGTTTCAAAGGAGTTCATTGATAGAGTTAAGGAGGTTAATCTTCCTCTTGTTTGGATTGATCATCATATAGTTGAGAAACCTGAAAATGAATTTGATTATTATAATCCTCTTTTTAATGACGGAAAGACTGAACCTGTTTCATATTTATGTTATAATGTAACAAAGAATAAAGAGGATATCTGGCTTGCTCTAATAGGTTGCATAAGTGATTGTTATCTTCCTGATTTTTATGATAGGTTTTATGAGGATTATAAGGAACTTGGAAAGAAAAATCCTAAATCTGCCTTTGATTTACTTTTTGATAGCGAGATAGGCAGGATAGCTAGGATTCTTGATTTTGCATTAAAAGATACAACTACTAATGTTGTTAAAATGATCAAATTTTTAATGAAAGTTAAAAGTCCTATTGATATTCTGGAGGAGAATTCTAGAACAAAACAGATACTCAAAAGATTTAGTGAAATCAATAGCAAGTATCAGTTGTTAATGGAAAAAGCAAGAAATCAGATTAAGGGAAAATTAGTTTATTTTCAGTATGGAGGGCCTTTAAGTCTAAGTGCTAATATAAGTAATCAGCTGATTTATGAATTTCCTAATAAAGTAATAGTTGTTGTTTATATTAAAGGGGATGTTGCTAATATCTCTTTAAGAAGTTATAAGGATGTTGATGTCAGAAAACTAACACTTGATGCTATATCTGGAATCGAGGGTGCTAGTGGAGGAGGTCATAAAAATGCTACAGGAGCTAAGATGTCTGTTAGCGATCTACCGAGATTTAAGGATAAAATAGAAAAGTTGGTGAATAATCTTTAATAGGACTTAGCGATATAAACAACATGTTTTGATTTTTTGTTGCAGTACGAACATTTTTCTTTTGGTTTTTCATCAATTATGCATATGATTTTAGCACCCTCTGTTTTATCTTTTATCCAATATTCACATTCTGTGCTACCACACCATTCTGTTTTTACAAGTTTTTTGTTTTTAATGGCTGTTATAATCTCGTTTATATTTTTTGCCTTTTCTGTATTTTCTT
>WJLK01000064.1 GCA_014728565.1 Candidatus Pacearchaeota archaeon | reverse complement strand
CTTAAATATGACATACTTAGGATGAAGGTAAGAGGAAGTCTTGTAAAAGAGAGTACAGAGGTTGGTGCTGACGAGGGAATAAGAACAAGTCTAAGATTAGGAGACAGTAGTTTAATTATTGGAGAGGTTAGAAGTCTAGAAGCTAAAGCTCTTTATGAAGCAATGAGGGTAGGAGCATTAGCTAATGTAGTTGCAGGAACAATACATGGAGCAAGTCCTTATGGTGTTTTTGATAGAGTTGTTAATGATTTAGGAGTTCCTGCTACAAGTTTTAAGGCTACTGATTGTATTATTGTTG
The DNA here is from genome assembly GCA_014728565.1 of Candidatus Pacearchaeota archaeon. Classification (GTDB taxonomy): domain Archaea; phylum Nanobdellota; class Nanobdellia; order Pacearchaeales; family GW2011-AR1; genus ARS1285. The sequence goes on along the minus strand of WJLK01000064.1, from coordinate 11,169 downwards.
CAAATCCTGTTAGAAGAGCCGGAAGTTCAAAGACACATAAGAGAGTTATTCAGTTAACAGAAGTTAGGAAACACTGGCTTAAAGACCCTGAAGATGAGGGAGGTTTTGTTGATTTATTGAAGTATAATGTTGATGGTGATAAACTAGAACCTAGTGAGGAGTTGATTAATGGAGATTCTCAGGTTATTAAGGCAATAGCATCAGGTGTTAAGGGATGGGCTGGTGACTGGGATGCTGTTTATGATAATATCTTGCTTAGAGGAAAGGTGAAACAGGAGCTTGTTGATGTAGCTAATAAAAACAAAATACCTAAGATTTTAGAGGCTAAATTTAATTCTTTAAGCAATAACATGTTTCAGTATTTTTCAGATAGAGTTTCAGAGGAAGTTGGTGTTCCTGAAAGTGATAGGGTATTTTCTCTATGGCAGAGATGGTTAATGGAGAGAATAAGAGCAAAGAAGTTTTAGGATAGTTAGGAAGTTTTATTAATTAATTCTTCTATAGATGATTATAAAAAGAGGAGTTTAGAATGGATGTAAATGATGTTTTAAGAAAATACTCTAGGAAAATAGAGGGACAGATGAAGTCTTTTGATTCTAATTATGGTAATTCGGAACAGCAGAATTTTAATTCCCAAGATTATTTGCGTTTTAAAAAGGAGATGATGCCTTCTCTGTCAAGATACGAGAGTTGGGCCAGGAGTCTGGGTAATTTCATTAAACTAAAATTATCAAGCAAGGATGAGGTTAAAGTTCAAAAATATCTGGATAATGCTCATCTTGATGTAACTCCCAGCGAGGTCGTTGGATTAGCTATTATGAGTTTTATAGGTTTGTTTTTCTTTGGAGTTTTATCAAGTGTAGGAATATGGTTTCTTACAGGAGGGCCTGGAGTGGGATCTTTTCCAACTCTTTTTTTATTTTTTGTACTTATCACCTCTTTTTTTATTTTTTATTATTTTTATACCATGCCTAGCAGATTAGCTATTAAGTGGAGATTAAAAGCAAGTAGTCAGATGGTTCCAGCCATACTTTATACAGTTATCTACATGAAACATACATCTAATTTAGAAAGAGCAATTGAGTTTGTTTCACAACATATAGAGGAACCTCTTTCTTTGGAATTAAGAAAAGTTCTGTGGGATGTTGAGACAGGAAGATACTCTAATGTAAAAGATAGTCTGGATGCTTATTTTGAATTTTGGAGAGATACTAATCTGGAGTTTATAGAGAGTTTTCATTTAATTGAGAGTAGTTTGTATGAGCCTAGTGAAACAAGAAGAGTTCAGATTTTGGAGCGTTCTCTGAAAGTTATTTTAGATGGAGTTTATGATAGGATGTTGAAGTACACTCATTCAATAAAAGCTCCTCTGACTAATCTTTATATGCTTGGAATTGTTCTTCCTACTTTAGGTTTAGCATTATTGCCTTTAGCTTCAACTCTGTTAGGAGGAGCAATAAAATGGTATCATGTTTTTTTGATTTTCAATATTCTGATTCCTTTTTTTGTATTTTATTTGACTTCTGAAGTTTTGTTAAAAAGACCAGGAGGGTATGGAGAGACTAGTATTCTTGAAAAAAATCCTCTTTATAGCAATTATATTTCAAAAAAACCTTATTTTAAAATTGCTCTTATTTGTTTTCCTTTTTTGCTTCTTGGTTTTTTGCCTCTGATTTTTGGTTATACTCCTATAGGAGAGTGGTTAGGTTTAGTGGGTCCTGGAGAAATTTATGACCCCTCATTATCAGATATTGGTCTAGGTTTTTTAGGTCCTGGTAATATTTTTGGTTTTCATAAAACAGGAAGCAGTGTAAACGGACCTTTTGGTGTTGGTGCCATACTTTTGAGTTTATTTGTTCCTTTTTCAATTGCAATGTTTTTTGCACTTTCTTTTTCCATGAGAACAAAAGATCTGATTAAGTCGAGAAATGAAACCAAAATTTTAGAGAATGAGTTTAATAGCACTTTATTTACATTAGGAAACAGGTTAGGAGACGGAACTCCTGCTGAAATAGCTTTTTCAAAAGTTGCTCAGTCAACAAAAGGTCAGAGAACATCAGAATTTTTCAGTTTAGTTAATGTAAATATAAGATCTATGGGAATGAGCTTAGAGGATGCTATTTTTAATCCTAAAAGAGGAGCTTTAGTTTATTATCCGTCTAATCTGATATCTACTAGTATGAGAATTCTTACAGAAAGTGTAAGAAAAGGACTGGGTGTTGCTGCTCAGAGTTTAATGAGCATTTCAGAGTATGTTACAAATGTTAAAAAAATAAACCAGAGATTAAGTGATTTACTGGCAGAGGTTGTGAGTGATATGAAGAGCAATATGACTTTTTTAGCTCCTCTTTTAGCAGGAATTGTTGTAGGATTAGCTAGTATGATTACTTCTATTTTATCAAGGTTGAAGGATATGCTGGATGTAGGATCTGAGGATACAATAATAGGAGGAGTTGGGACAATTTCTAATATAGTAAATATGTTTGATGTTTCAAATATGCTTCCTCCTTATTATATTCAGATTTCTATTGGAATTTACATTGTTCAGATAATATTTATTTTAACTGGGACTTTGGTTGCTGTTGATTCTGGAGATGATAAATTAAAACAGACTCATGATACTTCTAAGAATCTGATAAGAGGAGGCACTCTTTATTTAATAATGGCTCTAATTTCTATTATTGCACTCTCTGCATTATCTTCAATTGCTCTTGGAGCAATGGCGGCAGGAGGTTAGTTTTATAAAAATAGGAGTTTTTTTAAAATAATGAAAAAGAGAGGAGTTAGTGCAATAGGAGACTTAATGGTGAAGATTGCAATAGGTATTGCTGTTTTGATTCTTATTGTTTTAGCATATGTTATAATAAGTGGAGGTCTTGAGGGGGTAAAAGATTTTTTCAGGAATATTTGGTGGTTTGGAAATTGAGAATGAAAAAAAAAGCAAAACTTAGTCTAGATATGATTATTATTATTGTATTAGCTATATTGATAATTCTATTTCTTTTATACATGATTTTTAATAATACAATTCAGGACTGGATTAGAAATCTTCCAGGTTATAAATATAATGAGAGTGATGATATAGTTGAAGAACTTCCAGAGGATGTTGAGATTCAGAGAAATTATTACAAGGTGGGAATGATAATTAATGGAAAGGATATAAAATTCTGTGTTAATGGTGATTGTAATAATCTTATTGATTCTAATCTGATTGTTACTGGAACTCTTCAGGATGGCTATATTAAGATTGACAGGTTTTTTGATAAAAAAATAGGAGTAGTTTCAGGAAGCAGAATCACACTTAATAGAGAGGTTATTGAGGGTTATGGTTTTTATGAAAATGTAAAAGATGAACTGCCTCCTGAGGAGCATCTTCTGAATCTTGATGATTCTGTTTACATCTCTGGAATAATCTATAAAAAAAACAGGGTGATTCCTGAAAAAAGAGGCATTGAAAAAGGAGAGGAAATTGAAAAAAGTCCTGAGGATATTGGTAATTTTTATAATGGTATGATTGGTGAATACAGGTCAACAAGAGAGAGAACTCCCTGGTATAAGCTAAGAACTCCAATAAAAAATCCTAAAGGAGAACTAGGATTTGATAGTGGAGGTGATGAATTAGTAGAGGTTCAGTTTATTAAGTATTTTGATAGAGCAACTCTTACTGAGCATATCTATGTTAGATTCAGAGATACAGATACTTTTAATAAGGATGAGACTCCCTGGATAAGAATGGATTACTGGAACAAATACAGAGATTTTAAAAAAGCTCCTAGTATGTATATAGCTGATCTTTAGAAAAAATAAAAATGGAAAAAGAGAGTGTTAATTTGCTGATGAAAATAGTTATAATAATAGTTGTTTTTTTATTGTTAGGTTATGGTTTGTTTAAAATACTTCAAAGTTTGGGAGTGGTTTAAAATTTAAAATGATAAATAAAAGAAAACTTTTTGAAACAAGTTTTATCAAAACCAGGAGTTTAAAATGAATAAAAAAGGAATAGCAATTGCAACAATTATAGCAATTATAATTGCTATTTTAGGTTTTGTTATACTATTATTTTTTCTCTCTCAGCTAGGATGGGGCAGAAATGTTGACAGAGAGATATGTCATCAGTCTGTTGTTTACAGAGCAACACTTCCTGAAATAGGTGGTGCAAAAGATTATGTTCCTCTGAGGTGTAAGACTCAGAAAATTTGTATTACTAGTGGTTCAGGAGAGTGTCAAGAGTATAAAGGTTTTAAAAGTGTTAAAAAAATTAATGTTAGAGATGAGGATGAAATAGAAAAACTTATTGCTCAGGAAATTGTTGGTTGCTGGCAGATGATGGGAGAGGGAAAACTAAGTCTTTTTTCTGACTGGTTTGCAAAAAGTTTTGGTTTTAAACCTGTTACTTCTTCCTGTGTTATTTGTTCAAGAATAGCTTTTGATAAGGAATCTTTAAAGAGGTCAGGAATAGATTCAGATAAAATTGATGTAATGGATTATATGATTACTCACAAGATGCCTGGAAAAGAATTTTCTTATTATGTTTATTTAACTGGGCAGAGTGGAAAAATGTCTATTGATAGAAAATTAGGAAGTGTTGAATTAAAAGATCCAGAGAGTGGTGAGGAGAATGATTTGGAGATTCATTTAAAAGAGGCAGAAGAATCAGAGTTTCAGGAGATTTCAGTTATGTTTATGCAGGTTTACTCTCCGAGTTATGGAAGTGTTCTTAAAAATGATTTAACTGTTTTATTAGGAGGGACAGCAGGTTCTTTTGTTTTAGCACCAGTGTTTACTTCAAGAATTCTTGGAAAAGCTGCTTTAAGTCCCTGGACATGGACTGTCCTTGCTATTGTTGGTGCCTATCAGATGGGAACTGTTGCAGCTAACCAGGCTGTTACTGCTGGTTACTGCGGAGATATTTCTGTTGGAAAAGATTCTAAACTAGGTTGCAGTGTTGTCAGAACTGTTAATTATGATGCAGAGGATGTTTCTAAGTATTGTTCTGTTATAGAGAGTATACCTTAAGATTTATAATATTTGATTTTATTAATTATCTATGAAGAATAAAAGAGGTTTTGTATTGCCTGAGTTTTTAAGAATAATAATAGCAGTCGTATGTGTAGTCTTGTTGATTTTTTTAGCATTCAAATTATATGGAATGTTTGCTTTAAGAACTGATGTTGAGCAGGCAAGAGAGACTCTGGGACAGATTATGGCTTTGGTAAATAATCTTCAGTATGGTGAAACAGGAAGTTTGTTAATTGTTGCTCCTGAGGGATGGAGTTTGATTTCTGATGACAACAAACTGTATATTTGTGATATAAAAAGCATCAAGGTTGGAAATAGCAGAGAGAGGGATAGTGCTCTTGCATTATGTTCTAGTCAGGGAATTTACGGAGAGTTTGAAATTCCAGTTGAAATTCAGCATAACTGTAAGCTTCAGGTTATAGAGGGATGTTTTGAATTAGAGGAACTTCCTGTTAAATTATATTTTGAGAAATCAGATAAAATAAAAATTCTGACAAGAGGAGATCTTTTTGGAGATGTTACTTTTGAAGAAATTCTGGATTTAAGAGGAGAGTCTTTAAAAACTATAAAGGAGCTGGCAATGAGTTATGTTGATTCTAGGGATAACAGTATAAGAAAGGAGATAAATAAAATCATTACTGATTATTTCAGTGATTTAGATACTGAAAAAATATTTAAGATTAAAAAAGAGGACTTTATCTGGGTTTTTACCTTGAGTGAGGAAAAAATTGCTTTTGGTGGTAAGGTGGATATGACTATTTTTAAAGAGACATCTCATCCAGGTTATGATTTTACAGGAGAACCTGCTGGTGAGAGATCTTTTATTTTTGAAAAACAAAATAGGAAATATAAAATAAATCTTTATTATTATGATAAAACAGAGACAGAAGAGATAGCAGGATGGATTTAGGTTAATTTTATAATCTTTGATTATTTTATTTATTTATGAGAAATAAAAGAGGAGATACTGATGTTAGTTTATTAGAGGTTATAATTTTTTTTGTATTAAATATAGCTTTTTTTGCGATTCTGTTTTTTTTTGTCTATAATACAGGAACCAAAGTTTTTGTTTATGAGGAGATTTATGCAAAACAAATTTCACTTATTATTGATAATTCCAAACCAGAAATGGCTGTTTTACTTGATGTTGAAAAAGCAATTGAATTTGCTAATAAAAACAACAAGCCTCTGGATAGTCTTTTTGTTGTTGACAGGGAGAAAAATGTTGTTAAAGTTAATTTAGGAACTTCAAAGGGTTATTCTTATGGTTATTTTTCTGATTATGATGTTGATTTAAAATTAAAGGATAGGTGGCTGTCTATAATTATTAAAAATGATGAATAAGAAAGGTGAAAGCAAATTGTTGTCACTATGGTGGCTTTTTGTATTAACTGTTGTTGCAGGAGTGATTGTAATTTCAACTTTTATTTATTATAATTCAGAAATTGATATTAATTCGGTTCATTCTGATTTGCTTGCAGAGAGAATAGTTGATTGTATAAGCAGAGATGTTTATTTAAGACAAGAGGTCATGAATGATTTTGACATTATTGAAAACTGCAATTTGAACAGTAAGATAATTGAGGAAAGCGGGAATTTTTATTTTAAATTAATTATTAGAGGGGATGATTTTAATAAAGATATCATAGCAGGTAATCGTATTTTTGAAAAAGATTGTGAGATAAAGGAAAAGGTTGCTGGTGAACATTTTCCTGGTTGTTCCAGAAAAAGCGAAAAATTGCTTTATAATGGAAAATTTGTTGACATTGAAATTTTAACAGGAGTTAATCAGAGAGAAAAATGAAAAATAAAAAATCACAAATAGGTCAGACAGTAACATGGTTTGTAGCCTTTATAATAATCTTTTTTTTAATGATTATTTTTTTAATGGCAACTCTTGTTATTTCAGGAAAAAAATCTCTTTTAGAGGATGATGTTCATGTAGATATTAGAGATTCAAAAAAACTAGAGATGCAGAGGATACTTTTTTATGTTTTAGATGAAAAGATTTCTCATGAAAATGAGAATCTTAGTATTAAGGAATTAGTAGTCAGAGGTTTGGAATTAGATAAAACTGGAAAAGCAGATTTAGAAAATAAATTAAAGAATGAGTTTGATTTTGCTCTAGGAAGTTATGTTGATAAAGGAGCTCTTTATGTTGTGGTTATTGAGTATGACCTTGGGAATGTTGAGGAAATTCAGGAGAGAATTTCTGGAATGAGAGGTTCTAAGTATTCAACTAAATATTTTGAAGATAATACAATTAGTTTTGATAGTGTAGAAAGTCCTTCTGTAAATGATCCAAGACTTTCAGGATATGTTGAAAAATTTAACAAAGAGAGATTAGAGAGAGGGATTGTTGTTAATCTTTTTTCAGATGAGAAGAGAGTTAAAATTAAATTTTATTTCAGTGAAAATGAGTTTAAGTAAAAAAGCTGATGTTCCAATAACTGCACTGGTATTTATGGTTTTGGTTTTAGTTGGAGCCTCTCTTTTTATTTATAATTCTAATCTGGGAAAAGTAAGTGAGGAGATAACAGATTCAAGAATTTTAAATGAAATTTATTACAAGGAAAATTTAATTGATTTTTATATTTATGATATTTTAGATAGGACTGCTGCCAGAGGAATTCAGAAATCAAAACTTATTGAAGATATTAAAAAAGAGATGAATAAATATGTTTCTAGAGAGGATGTTTTTGTCAGGGATGAAATGAAAATTTTAATTGAACAGGTTAGTGAAAATAATGTTGAAATTAGTGATGATTTTGTTTCAGTTAGTTTAAATTTGAAGATTGAATTAAATAAGGGAAATATTGTAGGTGTTTATAGTTCTGAAAAAAAGTATGTGAAAGATTTTTGAAAAGGTTTTTAAAGGAAAGATGTTTTAATAAAACATGGCTGAGAAAAGAGGAGCAGCAATGAATTTGGAGTATGTGATTGCTATTGTTTTGCTAGTTGTATTAGTGGTTTTTGTGTTTTTATATATGAGTGGTGCTTTTTCAGGAAGCAGTGACTGGTGGAGTAATCTTTTTGGAGGGAAGGTCAATATTGGAGCTGTGAAACAGGGATGTGAGGCTGCTTGTATTGGTAGTAGTGAGCCTGACTGGTGTACAAAGCAGAGAAACGTTGTTTTTGATAATAATAAAAATAATCCTAATAATAGAAAATGGACCTGTGATGAATTGGCGAAAAAAGGAATGATTGAAGGATTAGGACCTTGTGATAATATAATGTGTAGTGCTTCTGCTTCTATGAGATGTCTTGATTTGACTCCTCAGTTTTGCGGTCAATCTAATTGCAGAGTTCAGTGGATGAGCCAGGATAATTATGATAGAAGATTAAGAGATGATGTAGGTCCTGGAAAGCAGTACAAGGAAATATCAATAATACCCTCTAGCTATGTTAGTGATGAGGATAAGGCTGCTCATCAAGGCGAGGTGTGTGTTAAAGCTGTTTCAAATTGATTCTTAAAATGGATTATTCTGTTCCTGATAAAAGAAAGAGCAAATGTGATAAAAAGGCTAAAGCAAGATACAGTGTCTATCATAAAGGGGGAAGCCAGAGAGCTGTAAAAAAGAAAAAGCAGGAGAAAAAAAGCAGGTAAAGTTTATAAGGAATTCTTGTTTTGGTTTTTAAAAGAGGAATAAAATGTTATTAACTAGTGAGAATCTTTTTTTGTTTTTGCTGGCTTTTGTCTGGATAGTCGGGGCTGTTATACAGGATTTTAAAAAGAGAGAGGTTGATAATCTATGGAATTTTAGTTTAATAGCATTTGCACTAGCTTATCGATTATCAACAAGTGTTTTTACTAATAACTATTTGTTTTTTATTAATGGTCTGGCAGGACTTTTGATTTTCATTGTTCTAGGAAATCTCTTTTATTATTCTAGGTTATTTGCTGGAGGTGATGCAAAGTTGCTTATTTCATTAGGAGCAGTGCTTCCTCTTAGTTATGACTGGATTGTTAACTTTAAGATTTTTGGTTTTTTTATTCTGTTTTTTTTAACAGCAGGTTCTCTTTATGTTTTCATATGGGCTTTGTTTCTGATTTTTAAAAATACAAAAGGTTTTCTCAAAGAATCTTTTATTCAGTTTAAAAAATACAAAAATAGTTTTTATTTTGCTGTTTTTCTTGCAATTTTGTGGTTTTTTCTTGTTGTAGTTGTTGGTGAGTTTAGATTTATTTTTGTGAGTTTAGTTATTTTACTTTTTCCTTTTTTGTTTGTTTTTTCAAAAGCAGTTGAGGAAAGTTGTATGGTTAAATCTCTGAAACCTAAGGATTTGACAGTTGGAGAGTGGTTGTATAAGGATATTGTTGTTGCAGGAAGAAAGATAAAAGCAAATTGGGAAGGTGTTTCAAAAGCTGAGTTGAGATGGATAAGAAAACATTCAAAAAGAAAGATTTTGGTAAAGCAGGGGATTCCTTTTACACCAAGTTTTTTATTCAGCCTTATTTTAATGATTGTTGTTGATTTTTATGGGTTTTTTTAAGGAATTCTAAAGTGTATTTCTGGCATTTCATTGGAAGGTTCTTTTTTTTGATTTTTCTTTACTGTTCTGGCAGTTCTTTTTTTTAGTTCCAGCCTGTTTTTTAATTTTTCAAGTTCTTTTTCATCTGCTTTTTCTTTTTTTAAAGGAGTATCTTTGTATAAAGGGATTATATTAATAAAAGGATAGTTCTGGAAGCTGGAGGTTTCAATTTTTATTTCTTCAGGTCTTAGTTTGTTTTTAATTCTTTTAGCAATTTTCTGAGCTAATGAGAAAGCAATTTTTGGAATTTTTTCTATTTCACAAGGTTTTTTTGGAAGAACAATTGAGTGTCCTTTTGAAGCAGGGTTGATTTCTAAAATAGCAATTGCTTTTTCATTTTCTTCTATTTTGTAACTTGGAATTTCTCCGTTTACTATTGACTGGAAAATTGGTTTTTCTGGTGCTGTTTGTTGAGGGGTTGTCTCGCCTGTTTCAGAGATTTTTATTTTATTCTTTTTTAGAAAATCTTCAAGACCAGCATCATCAAGATTTTTTATATATTCTTTGATCTGGTCTTTGTTTTCATTAGGTAGTTTTTCAACTTGTTCAAGAAGCTGTTTTTTTATTTCATCGGATTGTTCTTTTGTGAATGGCATTTTTATTACTCGTTCCAATCTATTTTGGTTTTATCTCGTTTAGCATTTTCTATTGTAAATCCTTGAGGATATCTTTTTTTTAGTTTTTCTAAATTTTCTTTTAGTATTTTTTGTAAATTCCAGTTAAAGAAATTACAAATCATTGCAGCATACTCTAAGACATCACCTATATTTTCCCTTATTCCTTTTTTCTGATTGTTATCGTGTGCAAAAGTTTTTTTAATGCATCCTGCAACATCTCCTGCTTCACCTGCAATTCCCAAACTCCATGTTAGAATCTCTTTTTCAGGACAATCAAATTTTTTAGCTGTTAATCTGCATAATTTTTGGTATTCTTTTAGACTGGATAATTTTTCTTCTTCCATCTTTTTTAGAGAATTCAGTGTTATTTATTAACTTTGTTATAAAAAACCTTGGTTATTTATCAACTTTCCTTTTAATTGATTTTATCCAATAGCTCTTCTGAAATCTGTTATTTCAGCAGAATTTACTCCTGAAATTTCTTTTAAATTGTTTATTAGACTATCAGAATCAAGAGTTTCCTCTCTTGAAAAAATAATGTTTAATGCATTTAATCCAAATGCAATAGGTTCTTTTTCAAATTTTATATTACTTCCCTTTTCTCCTGAAATTGTTTTTTCAGCTTGTTTTTGAATATCTTCTAAATCGGTGTCAGGAGATTCAGGCATTATTTTTATTTTAATTATAGCAAGTGCCATATTAAATTTTTGGTTAATAGGTTTATAAATTTTTGTGTTTGAAAGGCTTTGCGTGAGATTTAATCACATCTAGCAAAGTAAGATAATCTACTAAAATTATGTAAAATAATTCGTGCAGTTATCTGCACGAATCTTGCAATGTAATTAATTTTAGTAACCTCTCCATATATCCTTTTAAAAGCAGAGTGAAAGCTTTCAGTATGAGATCTCTGATGATACTCTTTTAACCAGGAGAATATCTCAAAGAAAAATCCAAGATACATATTCTTCCAAATTAAGTCTCCGTTTAATTTATTTATTTT
>WJLK01000063.1 GCA_014728565.1 Candidatus Pacearchaeota archaeon | reverse complement strand
TTCTTAACACCTTTCAAAATTGGTAGTACCATCGTGACGTACCTCTTTTGATATTCAGAAGTGGTGATGGTACTACTATTTTTCGGTTTATGAATTGAGAACTCTTAATTCATTTATAAAGGATTTTCGGAAACTCAAGTATTTAAGTAAGTTTTAAATATTCTCTTAGTTTTACCTTAAAATGAAGAGGAGTGTTGATTTTTATTTTCTAGAAAAGAAAAAAATAATAATCTTGCTAGTTGTTGTTTTACTGATTATATTTATGAGTGTTGTTATTTATTTCTCATTCATGGCAACAGAAAAATGTGAAAACATGGATTGTTTTTATAAATCACTAAGAGGGTGTGAAAAAGCAACCTGGATAAAGGAAGATAAAAGAGCAAGTTGGTTTTACAGGATTCTGAGAGAATCTGATAGTTTTGATTGTGAGGTGGAAGTTACATTAGTAAAAATAAAACAAGGTAAGCTTGATCTTGAAAAATTAGAGAATAAAAAAATGATCTGTTATGTTTCAAAAAACAGTGCAGGACTTCCAGAAGGAGATCTCTCAAAATGCACAGGTTCTTTAAGAGAGGAATTACAGGCTATACTTCTTGAAAGAATGCATGATTATATTGTTCAGAATATAGGTGAGATTAAAAAAGAGTTTTTTTAAAATGATAAGATTCGGACCTGCAGGAATCGGACCTGTTAAGGAGATTGAGGAAACTTTCAGTGAATACAGGAAATTAGGAATAAGAGCTACTGAGATTCCTTTTACATATGGGATTTTTATTAAAAAACAGGAAGATATGAAATCTGTTAAAAAAGCTTCTGAAAAATTTGATATAAAAATAACTATACATGCTCCATACTGGATTAATTTAAACAGCAAGGAAAAATTAAAAATCAGACAAAGTAAAGAGAGAATTCTGAAATGTTGTGAAATAGGTGATAAACTTGGTGCAAAAAAAGTTGTTTTTCATGCAGGTTATTATTCAGGAATGAGCCAGGAAGAAACTTATGAAAACATTAAAAATTCTGTTTTAGACATGCAAGAAGTTATTAAAAAAAATAACTGGAAAATTAAACTTGCTCCTGAAACAATGGGAAAAATAAATGTTTTTGGAAGTATTGATCAGATTGCAAATTTAGTTAGAGATACAAGATGTAGTTTTTGTCTTGATTTTGCACATATTCTTGCAAGAGATAAAAAAATTGATTACAAGAAAATAAAAAAATTATTTCCTGAAAAACAGTGGCACTGTCATTTTTCAGGAATTGTCTATGGTGAAAAAGGAGAGAGAAGACACATAAAAACATCTTCTAAAAATTGGAAAAACTTATTGGAGAATATGCCAAAAAACAAGGAAATAACTATAATTAATGAGAGTCCTGATCCTATTGGAGATAGTGTTCTAGGATTTAAGCTCAGTAAGAGGCATTAAAAGCAAGCTCACTCCTTGCTCTTTGTGTAGACTTCCTCTCTTTTTATTCTTAAGTCAATATCCTCAAGAATTCTTTTTGCTTTCTCAGGATTTTTTCTGCACTCATTCAAAATATATAGGATTTTTCTCAGTAACTGGTCATAACTCTCTCTTTCATATTCTTTTAATTTATTCAGTCTTTTTTTTGTTTCTTTAAATATCTTTATGGTTGTTATATTTTCCATCATATATATACTCAGGTATACTTTATAAATATTACTATTATTGTAATTATTATATAGTTAATACAAAACCAAAATGTTTATAAATGAAAATCAAGTGTAATAATTAACTAAATTTATTACTTTAACAAGATGAAACACAAAGCAATTTTGGTTTCTTTTATAGCATTTTTTGCTGTAGTTTTAGCTTTGAATCTTGTTGCAGCTAGCACTGGAGATTTTGTTGATAACCTAGAAGTTGAAATCAACGGTGAGTTAGCTTCAACAGATGGAACTGTTGTAATTGCTGGAGAAGTTTCTGATAAAATCCCAGTAGAGGTTGCATTTACTGCAAACAGAGATGTGGATGATGTAAGAGTTGAAGTTTCTATTGAAGGTTACAGGGATGAGATAGAGGAAGAGACACCTAGATTCAAGATATATAATGGCTCTAGGTATGTCAAGAGATTTGTCCTTGAATTACCTACAAGCATGGATCTAGATGATTTAGTGGAAGATTTGACTCTTGATGTTGAAATCTCTGCTAAAGGAGAGGGGTCAGTTGAAGGAGAGTATGACATGACTGTTCAGAGAGAGACTTACAGTCTTGATATTCTTTCTGTAGAAGTAGCTGATCATGTAGGTGCAGGTGGAACTCTTGCTGTGGATGTTGTTGTACAGAACTATGGTCAGGAAAGACTTGACAATGTTTACATCAGGGCTGTTATTCCAGAACTTGGTGTTAGCAGAAGAATCTACGCAGGTGACCTAAGTCCTTATGAAGAAGGTGACTATGATGACATAAGAGATAGTGTAAACAAGAGAGTATATCTGACTCTACCAAGAGATGCTATGTCAGGAACTTATGAGATGGAAGTTGAAGTCTACAACTATGATGCTTTCACATCTGTTGTAAGAGAGATTGTAGTTGAAGAACTTGAGACTGGTGTTCTTGCAACAAAAACTTCAAGAACTATTGCTCCAGGAGAGGAAACAACATTTGATGTTGTTTTAGTTAATCCTAATGAGAGAATGGTGTTATACACAGTAACACCAGAAGATGCAGAAGGATTAATTATTGATGTAATGGATCCGGTAGTTACAATTCCAGGTGGTTCAAGCAGAACTGTAAAAGTTAATGTAAGAGCTACAGAAAGTGCTACAGAAGGTACAAACACCGTTACAGCGAATGTCAATGCAGACTCAGAAACTGTAAGACAGGTTAGTTTTACAGTTAATGTCGAGGAAGACAGAGAAGCAGAAGAGAACGGAGAGGTAGTAGCAGAAAACAATGTTGTACTAATACTAACTATTGTATTAGTAATAATCTTTGTTGTGCTTTTAGTAGTGTTAATAGTGCTTTTAACAAAGAAACCTGCTGAACCTGAAGAATTTGGAGAAACAAGTTATTATTAAAATTTTTATTTTTTTTATTTTTATTTAATTTGTTTTTATGAAGAATTCTTTTTATATTTCTTGAAAAACTAAATTTTTATAAAATTCAAATTTTATTTATAATCATGGAAGAGATATCATGGAAGGATTTTGAAAAAATAGGAATAGTATCAGGAACTATAATTCGTGTAGAAGATTTTCCTGAAGCTAGAAAACTCTCTTATAAACTCTGGATTGATTTGGGTGATTATGGAGTTAAAAAATCAGGTGCGCAAATCACAAAACTATACAAAAAACAGGATTTGTTGAATAAACAGGTTATCTGTGTAATAAATTTTCCTAAAAAACAAATTGCAAATTTTACTTCTGAGATACTTACCACAGGATTTGTTCTAGGTGATGGGGTTATTCTGGCAGTTCCTGAAAGAAAAGTTCCTAATGGAACAAGACTTGTGTAATAAGAAATTTTAAATAATTTAATTAAAATGCAGGTTGATAATCCATTATTTCATCAGAATTCTGTGTTTTTCCAAATCTATTCGGAGTTGTTATGGGAAATTCTCTCCAATTCCTTAAAACCTCTGAAGGATGTGTTTTTAATCTAGGCCATCTAGCCCCTCCAAAAGAACCAATATAAATAAAAGATTCTGTTTGATCATCATAAAGCTGGGATAAATTAACTAAAACATGCTGTGGTTGGTGTCTTTGCCTAGATTTTCTTGCTGCATCTGAAATTTGAGGTGCAATTTCCAGTGCATCTTCTAAAGACACATATCCTGTATACCTAGATAAGAATCCTCTTCTTTCTCTTTCATCAAGAGCCAGTCTTTCATCAAAATTAACTGAAAGTCGAAATCTCTCACTAACTCTATAACCTAACTGAACTAGATTCTCTAAAAATCCGTGATTAGGATCATTTCCTTGTGATAAAATCTCCTGAACAAAAACACTGACATCAGAAACATAATCTGGAATATCTCCAGAATAGGTAATTTCTCCTGAATAATTTACTCTTACTCTGGATTTCCCTATTTCATTTATTTCAAAACATTCATCAGCATGTCTAATAACAATTTTTCTGGATTTCATTAATCCAGTTATTTCATGTAATCTTTCTTCAGGAGATTTTTCTGGTTCCATAAAAAAATAAACTCCATTAACAGGTTTATAAAAATCAATATGTCTTTTTCCATAATTCCTGTTAGATGTAGGCAATCCAAATCTCATAAATCTTGAATCTGTAGCAGGTCTTGCTTTAGGTTGTTGACCAGAAGTCCTATGCATTCTCCTTGAAACTATCTTATCAATTCTTTTTTTCTGTTTTCTACTAAGTCCTTTGTTTCTACTCATTTATTAATTCAAAAAACTCTTATTTAAAAATTAATTTATTGTCTATTATATGGGATAATTTTAAATAATTTGATTGATTATAATAAATATCAGAAATATGTTATTGTTATAATGCAATAGTTGTTATGATTTTTAGGTTTTATTTTGATAATCAAAAATTAAAATGGAGGTTAAATAAAAAATGAAATTGCAAAGTGTTTTTAATAATAATGATAAAATTCCAGAAAAGTATACCTGTGATGGAGATGATATAAATCCTCTTCTAGAGATTTCTGATATACCTGAAAATA
Organism: Candidatus Pacearchaeota archaeon; assembly: GCA_014728565.1. GTDB lineage: Archaea > Nanobdellota > Nanobdellia > Pacearchaeales > GW2011-AR1 > ARS1285. The sequence goes on along the minus strand of WJLK01000063.1, from coordinate 5,427 downwards.
CTAAAACATTAGTTTTAATAGTAGATGATCCTGATGCTCCAATGGGAATCTGGGTTCACTGGATTTTGTTTAATATTCCTGTTATTGGCAAGATAGAGGAAAATTCTGTTCCAGAGGGAGCTGTTCAGGGAATAAATGACTTTAAAAAACCAGAATACGGAGGACCCTGTCCTCCTGGAGGAACTCATAGATATTTCTTTAAATTATATGCACTTGACACAGAGCTTGATCTGGCAGAAGGTGCAACAAAAGCAGAAGTTGAGCAGGCAATGAAAAATCATGTTCTGGATAAAACAGAGTTAGTTGGTTTGTATAGCAGGAATTAGGGTTCGACAGCTCTTCCTGGAGGGATTTCTTCTGTTATTGGAGGAACACCCTCAATATCAATAGTTCTCCCTTCTATTACTGGTCCTGTTCTCTGGTCCCATACAACTACTCTTGGACCTGTCTTAATATATTCTGGACTTCCAAACTGAGTTAATGTTTTTGCAAGTGCAATATCAGCAAACTGGTAAAGTTCCCATTTTTTACTTCCTCTTACGACACTAACTGCAGGATTTCTTGCTCCTCTTTCAAGTTTCTCATAAGTTTCTGTATATGGAATAATTGATATTTTATCTGAACTTTCAGAGTAATCTCCCTGTCCTGCATCATTATAAATATGAATCTTATCATGTTCATTAATTCCTGAATAAAAATTATTACCATTAAAGCTAAAAGTATTCCACCCTGTTGTTACAATAGATGGTGGCTCCTCTCCTTTTTCAATCAGAGTTATATCTCCATAACTTGTTTTTCCGTTTACTCCTCTTCCTGCTGTTATTGAGAATACATCGTTCTTTCCTAATCCAGTAATAAAAGGATTATCATCAAAAAAATCAACAGAAAAAACAGACTTATCCTCCCTTTTAATCATATCTAATTTATAGCCATAGGTTTTTACAACAAAAGTTGTTGGACACATTGTTGCTGGTTCAAGTATAACACAGATTCCTGTTGATTTAATTGTTCTCTCACCAATAACATGTTCAGAAATCATTAAGTGATTATTATTATCAACTTTTAGACTATTAATATATTTAGGATTTGTATCAGGAGACAAAAAATCCAGAATCAAATTGCTATCTCCTGGATTTACTTCAAGTCCTGCCAGTTTTGCATTATCTTTTATAAAAAATTTTCCCATATCTCTCCCATGATGTTTTAACTTAATTCCAAAATAAAGAGTTCCTTCAAAAGCTATTCCATCTCTTAATTTTTTAGATTCAAATTCTGGATTGATTTTAAAAGTACTTCCATCTATTGATTCATATTTTATCAGAGTATTTTTAGATTTTTCTGATTTCATCTTTGGAGACCTTATTTCTGTTCCTTTCTGAACTTTCATACTGATAGTTACACCATCAAAATCAAGTTTTGTTCCTCCTGGAACAGGCAGTATATAACCTCCTATTTCAAAAGATTCTTTATAATCTAAATCAAATCTTTCATGAGTCTGTGTTGTAAAATGAGCTTCTACTATCTCTGCTTTTTTATTAAAAATAATCTCATTTCTCTCACCTGGTTTAAAATCCCAAAAATTAAGCCAGGTTCCAATTTTTTTTACACCATTATCTTGATAATATGCTTTCATTGAACCTCCATCATTGAATTTTATTTTTATTATTTCCTCTCCGTATTTGCTAGTTCCTTTTGTTATAACAGCATTAGTAATCTCTATCTTATGATACTTATTACTTCCAGAATCAAATAAATCATAAAAATCAAAAGTTTGTTCAGTTACTTCTGTTTGTTCTTCATCATTAAAATTATACCTTGACTCATAATAAAGGTCTAATTTTCCTGAGATAAAAACAATTCCTGCAACTAATATTATCAATACTGAAAACATCAATATTATTTTTTTCATCTTAATATCCTGTTATGAATCTAAATTCAAAATCTTTTTCATTTATTCTCGAGTTTTCATCTCTTATTCTAAAAACAAAGGTTTCATTATTGTAGGGCTCGACATCTACATATAAATCATACTTTATAGCAATATCTCCTATGCAGGTTATACATAGAGTTTCTGGATGAGTAAGTTGGTCTTCTATGATTTCAGATGCTGCATTATAAACAATTCCTAATCTAACTGGAATAATCTCCTGAAATTCATCATAATTATAGTTTTTTTCTGCTTTTGATATTGTTAGAGGATACTTCAGTTTTGTTATAACTTTGTTTTCTATTATCTGAGTTTCTGCATTAATCTTCCCTGTCTGAATATCAAACTCAGAAAAACTATTAAAATCATTCAGACATTTATTAAGATTTTTTTCAATATAAAAAGATATATTATTTTCAATTTGATTTTTTTCAGGAACATATTTTTTTCCTTTATAAAAATACCATAACAATGAATCTTCTGAATTTCCACCTGTCTCTCCTATTCTTTCAATAGAATTCTCTGCTGTCTGTCTAAGACAGTCAGTAACAAAAGAATGGACAGGCTGTACCTCAATCTCCACATCTTGTCTTTGTTTAGGATAAAAATAAACTGCAATACCTGCTATTAAAATAATAAATAATGCTAGAATAACAAATATAGTAGTTTGTGCCTTACTTATCCTCTTTTTCATAAATCTAATAAGAAAAAGCTATATATAAATTAATTGATAATCAGAATATAGCTAATATCATTAAGCCTATTGCTAGAATAGCTATTATCAACCATAACCACCATTTAGATTTTTTTTGTCTAGGAGGTTTTTGAAGATTCATTTGAGATTGTACAGAAGATTGTGTTTCAGGTGTGTATATCTGAGATAATTGATTTCCTTGAGATTGATTTTCTGGAATTTGATTTGTCATAGTATCCATTTTAAACTCCTAAAGCTAAAAAATGCCACCAAGGTCTTTTTGTTGATATTAATTTTCCACTTTCCACATCTATTAATTGTTCAGCTTCTGCTGTAACTGGAATAAAAAATAATAACCAAGCTTTGGTTATTCCTGATATTGAATATACTGCATTTCCTTTAGATTCTATAATTTCTAGACTTTCAATATCTTTTATTTTTTTGCTTTAAAAATAGCTTCACATGGCAAGATTTTAATTTCTTTATTCCCTTCAGAGGTTATAATATAAACTTTATCAGATTCTTCAATAATTTCTAAATAAGTTTTGATATTCCTGCCTTGAACACTAATTATATTCACTCCATTAGTGTTTCTTTCAACACTAACCTCTTTATCTTTGATATAAACTATAGAAACATTATCGCTTATTTGAATATCTTCAGATGTGCAATTTCTAATTTCAATAGGTTTATTTTCTGAAAATCCACAAGTATTAATATCTGTACATGCTCTTTTTTGTTCATTATTAATACAAGAAGACCAGTTAGTGCAGAACCAGTTTGAGGTACAATTTCCACATCTCTGCATTGTTGCAGGTTTATTTTTTGTTGTTCCACAGTTATTTACATCACTACAGGTTCTTGTTTTTTTATCATCAATACAATCTGACCAAGAAGTACATGTCCATGATTCCTTGCACTCTCTATCTCCAACACCCTCGCTAATATAAATTTCTGCATAAATTTGTTCTTCAGCATAAGTAATGCTTGTTAAGATTTGATTACTATCAGAAGCGTCTTCTAATATATAACTACCAAAACTAGTTAAATAACCAGTAGAATCTGTACTCTCAAAAAAACCAGTATCATATTCTCCAGAAAAACTTGGAGTTTTACAGCTACTATAAGTTCCATCATCAGTTACAGGAAGCAAAATAGCATTTTCATCACCATCGCTTTCTTCGTCTTCTAAAAATAAAATTCCAGGATTCTCTTCTTTTGAACTGCTTTTTAAATCAGAACTCACTCCTATCATTACATCATAAGTTGATTCACCAGAAGAACTTAAACTTATATCATAGTAAACACTGCCTATTTTTTGACTTGATGTTGTTTCAGTTATAGTTAAAGTTCCTGTAGGTAAATTAAGAGTTGTTCCTGATTTAACATCTTTTATAGTTACATCATCAATAAATGCAAATTTATGTTTGCCATCAATTAATTCAATGATTGGATAAACATCTATATAGCATCCTTCTCCTGTTTTGCAATAATCACTGCTATAAATTTTTACAGTATCTGAGTCCACTGACTCAACAGTATAATCTTGATTATCAAGTGTAAAAGCAGTTGTAGTCCCGGGAGTTTCATTAATATCATTGTTGTTATCAACCATGTCATTATAAGAATTTCCTATGATCACATCTTTAAAATGAACATCAGAACCAGAAGATTCACTTAACATAACTTTGGTCATTACCATGTAATGTTGATAATTTCCACTATTTAGTATAAAATATTCATCATCATCAAGATTCTCTCCCTCTACAATATGAATTTTATAATTATCATCATCTGCTAATTCTTCCTGGTATATAAAAGGAATTACCTTAAGATCTGCTCCAGGAATTTCAAACTCCAATCCTAATTCTCTGTTTCCTTCTTTTGTTATTGAAAGTCCTTTTCTTATTCCAGACCAAACATCTTTCCCATTTTCTAAAGAAGGTTTGTTTTTCAAATCAATAAAATCAATAGAAATTGTTCCAAAAATAGGATCTGTATAATGATTATTTTCCAAAATATAATCATTATTATCTTCTGCAGCAACTGCAATTTCTATTTTAGTAACATCAGTAAATCCAAAAGAACTTTCTAAAGTTACTAAAGTTCCACTTACTTGATTTGAATTAATAGAAATCTCATTTCCTTCTTCTAATTCTATTATATCTGACTCACTGTTAATTAGAAATAAAACATTAGAATCTGTACTTTCATCAACTATATAAGAATTTCCAAAAATAATTAACTCCTTACCTTTTGCTTCTGTAAAATCAACTGGTTCAAGAAAATCAATTACCCAAGTATAAACTGGTATTTGTGGTTCACTGGATAATTGTACTAAAATCTCAGGATCCTCTAAATCTTTATCAGAATCACTAAATTCGAGTTTGGAATTTGAAGAAATCTTAATAGTTGAATCATAAGTACAAGAATTTTCTTGATTATCAGTAAATGTTCCTTGAGCTAAAATATTTGGTAAATCATTTCCATCAATAATCTTTATTTTTTTATTAAGACTCTCCCCAAGATGAATCTCTCCTAATGAAATAGCTTCTGGATTATATGTTGCTTTTCCTGTAACTGTGGATTGAATCGAAGATTCATCTATATCTCCAATAAAAATATTTTTAATAAAATCTGAAAATCCTGCTGAAATCAGAGGAATAAATGACATCCTCTCCACACTAAAGTGTGGAGTTTCCGTGATGTGATTCCTGATTCTCTATATAACTTCTAACAATTTCTTCTTGAACTAATCCTACTGAAGATGCAAATTTTCCCCTGCTCCACAGATGTCCCTTAGGAT
>WJLK01000062.1 GCA_014728565.1 Candidatus Pacearchaeota archaeon | reverse complement strand
TTTAAATATTTTTGTTTAAGATTCGCATTTAAGAAACTATTTTAAACCATAATTGCCTTTAAAAACTATGTATTCAAAAAAGGTGATATTTACTGATTTAGATGGTACCTTAATTAATGATAATTACAGTTTTGAACCTGCTTCTAGAGCATTGAAATTTATTAGAGAACTTGAAATTCCTCTAATAATAGTAAGCAGCAAAACAAGAACAGAAATCGAAGTTTATAGAAAAAAACTTTTTAACAATCATCCCTTTATAAGTGAGAATGGAGGTGCTATTTTTATTCCTGTAAATTATTTTAAAAAAGAAAATAGAAAAGCAGTTTATAGCATAATCCAGCTGGGTGTTTCTTATAAAAAATTAAAAAAGACTTTGAGAAAAATAAAAAAACAAGTTCCATTAAAATCATTTTCAGACATGACAGCAGAAGAACTTGCAAAAGATTCTGGTTTAAGTTTAAGAGAAGCCAGATTAGCTAAAAAAAGAGAATTTGATGAAGCATTTAGATTAGAAAATAAGAAAGATGAAGAAAAAATTATCAGGTTAATAAGAAAATACAAACTAAGCTATACAAGAGGTGGAAGATACTATCACATTCTTGGAGATAATGATAAAGGCAGAGCAGTTAAATTATTATCTGAATTATACAAAGAAAAATTTGGAAAAATATTTACAATAGGTTTAGGAGATTCTTATAATGATATTCCTATGTTGAAAAAAACAAAAAAAAGTTTTCTTGTTAAGAGTCCTAGAGATTGGAATAAAAAAATTATACATTTATTAAAAATGGATAATAAGAATTATAAAAGAGCAGAATTGCTTTACTGGAATAGTATAAAAGTTTTAAGGAAATTCCAGCTTTCCAATGGTGCTATACTTGCATCTAGTCTTAGAGGAAGGTACCCTTTTGTTTACCCAAGAGACCACTCAATTTGTATTTTAGGATTAATAGATGCTGGTTTAAGAAAACAAGCAAGAAAAGCACTGAATTTTATTTTAAAATCTCAGAACAGAAATGGAAGTTTTCCACAGAGACTTGATAAAAAAGGAAATGATGCAAGTTACAAATCTATTCAGCTGGATAATACAGGATTTGTTCTATATGCATTTGCAAAATATGTAAAAGAATTTAAAGATTATGATTTTTTGAAAAAAAATAAAAATAAGATAAGAAGAGCAATTAATTATTTGCATAATCATTTGCATAAAAAAAATTTATTTTTTACACCAAATAGTGTTCATGAATTTCCTCCTCTTGAAGAGGGACTTGAAATCTGGGCTAATGCAGTTTGTTTTGGAGCTTTAAAACAACTCAGTTCAGTAGGAATTAAAACCAGTTTTGATTTAGATAAAATAAAAAAATCAATTAATAGATATTTTTGGAACAAGGAGTATTTTATAAAAAATATAAGATTAAAAGAGTCAAGTTCTGTTGTGAGGGAGATTGATGCAAGTGCATATGCTCTTGCTGATTTTAATGTTTTTGATGATGATAATGAAAAAATAATTGAGACTGTAAAGAAAATTGAAAAAGAGCTTTGGCATAAAAAAATAGGAGGAATCTGCAGATATCCAAAACACATTGGAAGGAATAATGGTGGTTGGGGACCATGGCCACATTTTACTTTAATGTTATGCAGGCATTACATAAAAAATGGAAATAGAAAAAAAGCAGATAAATATCTGAATTGGGTTATTGATATTGCTTATAAAAGACTTCTTCCAGAACATATTTCTTTAAAAAAAGATTTTGAAAAATGGGTTGATGAGTATAAAAAAGCTGGACTTTTAAGAAAAGACAGAGAAATTATGATTAGAAACATAAGAAAAAATAAGATGTACAAAGAAAAAGGACTGGCTTATTCAGTTCTGCCTTTGACTTGGCCGCATGCAGAATTTATAAGAACTTGGTTATCATACAAGAAAAAGTTTTACGATGAATAATTTTTAAAAAATAAGCAAGAAATCCATCATACTTTAGTATGAGGATGAATTGCGTTCTTTCTCATTCCCGCGAGATATTTATTTCTCATTTGATTATGAAAAGTGAGCTGGATTTTAGCTCACTGAACTCAAATTCAATGTAGTTAGGACTGGCTTCTAAATAAACTTTTCGGAGAAACAAAAAATGGAAAAACAAATTTTAGTTAGCGAGAGCTATAATAATATGTATGAAAGGGGGAAGCATTTTGTTGGAGTTTCGATGTGGCATTTTGAATGGTGCACAAAATATAGGTACAAGATGATGACTAAGTTTGAATATAATAACTTAGTTAAAGGTTGTATCAGGAGAGCAGCATCTGAACATAAAATTAAGATAATAGAACTTGAGGTAATGCCAGAACATATACATCTTGTTGCAGGACTTCCTGGAACCATGAGCCCATCAAAGGCAATGCAATTATTAAAAGGAAGATCGTCGTATCTTTTCTTTAAGATGCATCCTAAAGCAAGACTTAGATATCCAAAAGGACACTTTTGGAGTAGAGGAAAGTTTTGGGCATCACTTAGATTTATACAGGTTGATCAAGCAAGAGAATATGTAAAAAATCAGTTAGAGCATCACAGAAACTCCACACTTTAGTGTTGAGAGGACGTCATATAATTTGAATTCTTATTGTAATGATGAGGAATAGTTATCCTAATTATTTAGGTTCTGCATATGATCCTGATGGTGTATTGAATCTTGATTCCCGATTAAGAAACAGAACGAGTTTTCGAAGACCTGTTTGTCTGAGAAGATTAGAGAGAAGTTTGGCTTGCAGTTTACCTGCCTCACCTGCTGAAAGTATTGAAAGAGCTGCTATTGGAGCTATAGCTGAAAGATATGAGAGATGGATGAAATAAATTATGTTTTTAGGATGAATTTTCAACAACAAAAAGATACAGGTAGAGAGCAGTCTTTTTGAATTTTTCTTAAAAATCAATTGAGGCTTTTAGTAGTTGCATGCTGAATTTCTCGTTGCCTTGAAACTTACACATCAACTCTATCAACGTCATCTTCTATGACGGCCTTTGTTATCTCGTCTTGCGGATGGCTTCGTGCTTAGATGCTTTCAGCACTTATCCATATAGAGCGTAGCTGCACAGCCTGCTCATAACAACTGTTACACCAGAGGCTCCGAACCCTGGTTCCTCTCGTACTACAGGGTCCTTCCACTCAGACAACAACACACCTAATAGATATCATACAATCTGTCTCACGACGATCTTAACCCAGCTAACGATTCCTTTTAATATGTGAACTCCAGCACCCTTGGTCGCTTCTGCACGACCAGGATAGGAAGAGCCGACAGCGGTGTAGCAAGCCTCGCCGTCAATATGAACTATCGGGCGAGACAACCCAGTTATCCTTGGGGTACCTTTTCTATCACAATTGGGACCCATTAAAAGTCCTCAATGGTTCGTTAGGCCCGTCTTTCAACTCTGCTTTCCGTGCTTTTTGGAAAACAGTTAGACAAGCTTTTACCCTTACACTCCACTCCAGATTTCCGACCTGGATGAGCTTGTCTTTGGGTCCCTCCGATATCTTTTCAGAGGGGTGCCGCCCCAGCCAAACTGCCCGCCTGCTGATGTCCTCGAAACAAGTAAGTGGATCCACGAAAGGTAAGTAGTATTACATATTACGACATGCCGCCTCGCCGAAGCTGCGCGTATTCTCCTACTTATTCTATGTACCAATCGTAAATTCACAACAACAAGTTGCAGTAAAGGTCCACAAGGTCTTAGCTTCCCGTTAGGTGTCTCTGGTCTGTTCACCAGACAATAATTTCAGAAGATTCCAGTTAGGGACAGTGACAATTTCGTTAAACCATTCATGCAAGTCGCCATTCAGACGACAAGGTATTACGCTCATTTGTGTTAATCTGAACTTTTTAAGTTCAACTCTTTATGTCGCCATAAAGATCGGACTATCTCTTCATCTATAGGATTATCAGAGGCATTAAAGATAATCAGGATGTTTGGCGTATAGTCTCTGAGGATTCTAGAATTAATTTTTTGTTTCTTCAATAAAACATTTTGATAATAATCTATCTAAAGAATCATCAATTGCTATCTGAATAAATTCTTCTGAAGGAACTGCATAAAAATCCATATTAGATCTCGATGATTTGAAGATAGGCATACCAGATTCTAATACTTTAGATATAGGAATCCATAACCATGTTTTATAGTCTAAATCCTCATTTGATATAACATACCAGATATTTAACCCAAATTTTCTTTGGAGTGAAGAATAATCTTTTGTTTCTTCACTATCAATCGGATATGTTTTATATCCTTGATTTAGTTTTTTATATTTAACATCTACAAAAATAAATCCAAGATTCGGAATTAAAATCAAAAAGTCAGGTCTTTTTCCACTAAAGTATTTTTTAAAGGCTCTAGATAATGTCTCTGTATCCTGTAACAAAAATAAATAAGGAATATTGTGTTTTTCTAACCATTCTCTAAAATTTATTTCAGCTTCTTTACCTTTCTTTTTGTTTTCTCTATCTGATTCCATTAACATTAGAATATGTTAATTTTTATAAAGATTTATGCAATTAATCAATTCTAGTCTTTCCTGCTGATTATCTGCATCACCCACAACATTTTCACACGAACTAATTATAAGTAATTATCGTAGTAGTTTGGGATACCCAGACTTTCCAGCATATAGCCAAATTTTTTATTCTTAAGGCTAGCGTTCGAACGTAAGTAAACATACTTAACCTTAAGAGCCTCAGGAATTAGGCCCGCCGTTTGATGGGTCTTAGCTCCCTTGAAAAAGAGTTTCAAACACCACCACTGGACAGGTCTCACCGATTATACAAGTCTTTTCAGATTAGCAACCGGCTATGTTTTTGATAAACAGTCGAACCATCTTTGTTACTGAGATCTATCAATGCCCTCATGTTTCCAAAAAGACAAAGATAGACACCCCTTCTACCTAAGCTAAAGGGCCAACTTGCCGAATTCCCTTAACTGGATTGAACTTTCATGTCTTAGCTTTCTCAGCTAGGGCATCTGTGTCGATTCTGGGTACGGCTATACAAATTCTAGGTATGATCTTTTCACTGTCTCCTGGAATCAACGATTTTCACATCACAAATTCTTCTGGATCTAAGCATTACACTCCCCAGCTTTATCTGTGAAGACTTCCTTTCGGAATTCCGCTTATCCTGAAGAAGAACCATACCTTAAGCGAACTTGAATAGTACAGGAATATTAACCTGTTATCCATCGTAGTACTCGGTTAGGGTACAACTTAGGAGCCGACTAACCCTTGATTAATTGTTATTGTCAAGGAAACCTTGCCCTTACGACATTTTGCGATTCTCAGCAAAATTTGTTCTTACTCCTACCAGGATTCTCATTCCTTCTTGCTCCACCTTTCCTCTAGGAAAAACTTCTGCGCAAAAAGGACGCCTGTTTACTAGAACACTCAAAAGAGTGCCTCTGCGGTATCGGTAACATATTTTAGCCCCGTCCATTTTCAGGGCCTCAAACCTCGATAGGTGAGCTGTTACGCTTTCTTTAAAGGATGACGGCTTCTATGTCTACCTCCCCACTGTCTCAGGTTTAAGACTCCTTTTGATACACTTAATATGCATTTTAGGACCTTAACCGCAGTCTCCCTTGTTCGGGTCTCGGAACAGCGCCTTACGCGCTGACCCTGTTTCCCATCTTAAACATCTTACAATTTCTGAGTTGGAAAGTTCGCCGTAGGAAAAGCCCTCTGCACGACCTATCCGTATCTCTACACCGTAAGAAAATTATTAGATGAGACTATACGTAGGCATATTTCAACAGGAACCAGCCATTGCCAGATTAGATAGGCTTTTCACCCCTAATCGCAAGTCATCCAAGTGCATGTCCACAACAACGGTTCCGGCCTCCATTTTCCTTTCGGAAAACTTCACCGTGCTCACGATTAGATCATCTGGCTTCAGGTCTTATTCAAGTGACTGACGCATTTTCATACTTGCTTTAGCTACGACTGCCTTTAGTTAATCTCGCCACTTAAATAAACTCCCTGGCCCGTTTTTCAAGACGTACGTTACAACTCTCACTTAAAAAGAAAGAGCAGTAACAAACTGTAACTGTTAGATTTCAAGTCTTTTAACTCCCTATTAAGGGTTCTTTTCAGCTTTCCCTCGCGGTACTAGTACGCTATCGGACTTAAGTTAATATTTAGGGTTGGCAGTTAATTCTGCCACATTCATATCTCCAATCCAGGAGATACTACTCTTTTTAGGTGTATCCATATCAATTTCATTTACGAGGCTCTCACTCTCTAAGGCATCTCTTTCCAGAGAATTTCAACTCACTGACTTAGGACCAATAACCCACCACATCTCTTTCCCCCTTTCAGAAGAAGATTCAGTTTGCCCTGTATCCTTTTCGCTCGCTGCTACTAGGGATATCACATGTTGTTTTCTTTTCCTGCTGGTACTAAGATGTTTCAATTCCCAGCGTTAATTATCCTCTCGGATTAAATATGTTGCCACATTCGGAGATCCTGGGATCAAATCTCACTTGCAAATCCCCCAGGCTTATCGCAGCTTGTCACGTCCTTCATCACAACTTAAACCAAGCTATCCGTCTAACAGTAATAAAAACAGATTTTTAAGAAAAATCATTAAATGCAAAGCTAAGACTGCTCTCTACCTGTATCATTGATGAATATCATCTCCACTCCATCCTGAAATTTTTCATTCAGGACTTCATAATGTATAGGGAAATTTCTTTCATTAACCCTCAAAATCTTTTTCAAGGGCTTGAGATTTTCCCTAGTTTGATTTCAACTGATTTTGTTGAACATGATTTTTATTTAATATTTTCTAAATTTTTACAGTATGTTTTAGTCAAACTTTTTCCAAAAGCTTGCTTTGTTTAAAGACTCAGAAAATTTTTCTTTGCTTATCTAAATTTTCTGGGCACAAAAATCTTTCGATTTTTGATGTTTTCTAAATCTTTAATGGACCTGCCGTGAATCGAACACGGGTTTCCTCGTTGCAAACGAGGTGCACTACCATTGTACTACAGGCCCGCGTCCGTAGCACATGTCTTAACTAGTAATAGAGTAGTCATCATCCACGACTATCTTCTTTAATTTTATAGGAGGTGATCCCTCTGCAGGTTCCCCTACAGATACCTTGTGACGACTTAACCTACCTTGTCATACCGAGGTTTGTCTCCGAAGAGCCTCGCCAAAGCATAACTCGGTTGGTTTGACGGGCAGTGTGTGCAAGAGGCCGTGACATATTCACCGTTGGTTGATAACGAACGATTACTACGGATTCCATCGTCATGAGGTTGAGTTACAAACCTCAATTTGAACTAGGCCACACTTTAGGAGATTAGCTTCTCTTTTCAGAGTCGCATCTCATTGAATGTGACATTGCCGCGCGCGTGTCGCCCAGGGGGTTTGGGCTGTACCCACCTAACATAGTCCCCACCTTCCTCCTTGTTACCAAGGCAGTCTATCTAATGTGCTCTTGCGTAGAAATTAGATATGGGGGTCTCGCCTGTTACTTGATTTAACAAGTCACCTCACGGCACAGGCTTATGTCGGCCATGCAGCTCCTCTCAGCGTGTCAGGTAAGCCCTTCAGACTGACCTTCATTCTGCTGTCGCTCCTGGTAAGATTCACGGTGTAGAGTCTAATTAAACCGCACGCGTCACCCGTTGTAGTGCCTCCCCGCCAATTCCTTTAAGTTTCGGCCTTGCGACTATACTTCCCAGGTAGCTCACTCTTCGGCTTCCCTGCAGCACCGATACCTCTCTAGGAGGTACCGATGTTTAGTGAGCAGTGTTTACTGCTAGGACTACGGGGGTATCTAATCCCTTTTGCGCCCCTAGCCTTCATCCCTCACTGTCAGATCCGTACTCGTAAGGTGCCTTCGCCATTGTTAGTCCGATTAAGATTAACACATTTTACCGCTACCTTGATCGTACTCCTTACGTCTTCCGGTCTCTAGTTATACAGTATCTCTTGCACGCCTCATGCTTGAGACATGAGATTTCACAAGAGACTTGTAAAACAAGCTACGGATGTTTTAGACCTAATAAATGAGGATGCAACTCGGACCGCCGGTATTACCGCGGCGGCTGGCACCGGTCTTACCCAGTCCTTATTCGTCTGCCTTTTTAAAGCAGAAAAAAGTTTCTCAAAGAGAAACACTCTGGTTCGCTCTATCACTCTTTCGAGCATTGTAGAATTTCCTCAGCTGCTGCACCCCGTAGAGCTAGGAATAGTGTCTCAGATTCCTTCTCAGGGCTTTTCCGTTAAGAACCCTTACTGATTATCGGCTTGTTAGTCCTTTACACCAACAACTACCTAATCAGCCGCAGCCCCATTCTTAGGCTCGAGTTTCAGAAATATCCTATTCCAAGAATTATTTCCTATCAGGTGTTATACTCAGTTTCCCGAGGTTATCCCTGACCTAAGAGTAGGTTAGCTACGTGTTACTGAGCAGTTCGCCCTCTCGCGAAAGACTTGCATGCCTAATTATGAACCAGATAGCTGCACCCGCCAGCAGGATAAACTGGATTTAATTTATGATTAAAAAATCCTAAAATCTTTATTAATTAGAAGTATAGTAACTAGTTAGACTACTCTATTACATCCTACCTTAACGTAAGTATGTTTAAGGTAATCATCCTAGTTAAGACAATTGACATTTTATAAATTGTTATTAACAACATCTTTTATAAAGCTTTCGTTTATTGGCTTTGGTGAAACCATTATAAAATAAGGTGGCTTACTACTTTTAACTAAAAAGAGGTAAGCCAAAATGAAAAAGATATCTGAACTTAAAAGATTTCTGGTTTCTGCCAGACAGCTTGTTGGTCAACTTCCAATGTTCAATTCCAAGTTTTCTAACAAGATTTATGATAATCATCAAAAGATGATTATACTTATCTTCAAACAGAAGATGAGAATGACATATAGGGGGATTGTGAAGTTCTTTAGATTTAGTGCCTTAGCGAGAGCTCTAATTGGATTGACAAGGGTACCTGATCACTCCACATTGGTTAAGTTTCATAAAAGACTTGAGGCACCTTTGCTTGATTCATTGCTATGTAAAAAGCGAGTTAATACTGCAGCGATAGACGCCTCGGGGTTTGAAACAACTCATATGAGTTATCACTATGCAACCGCCTGGAATAGTCAAGATAAAAGAAAACACCGAAGATATCTTAAGGTGAGTTTGGCAATTTGTACAGATACTCAATACATTTTGTCTCAAAAGATAAGGCTAGGTCCGAGAAATGATAACATAGATTTCAAACCTGTGATGAAGAATATTAATTGCAAATTTGTTGTAGCAGACAAAGGCTATGACTCTAGAGCTAACAGATACTTTGTCCTTAGGCAGATGAAGGCTCATCCTCATATCCCTTTAAGAAAAACAAGCGGAGCCACTTATCACAATGGTGTTAAATTAAAATTTGATAAGAAGATCTATCATCAAAGAAGCAAGGTTGGGACAGTGTTTAGTGTTATCAAAAGGAAATATGAAAGTTTTATCTTAAGCAAAAGTTACGAATCTCAGAAAAAGGAGGTGTTGATTAGAATAATAGCCTATAATGTGGATAGAAAAATAATTTTATCTTCTTTGATTATTATAGGAATTCACCAAAGCCCGTTTATTATTCAATAATCAATAATAACAAATTGTCGATGATAATCAAAACCTTTATAAACAATCTTCTGTAAAATTTTTTATGGCAGGAACAGATAAAAATAAAGAAAGCAAATCTAAGAAAGAATCTTTAAAGAGTCTGGTCCAGGAACTTAATGAAAGAATCTCCAAGGATGAAGAGAGTGAAATAGATGGAAAAAAACTAATAGAGGAAATCAAAGATAGTGATCTCTCTGAAAAAGAGATTGAGGAGATTTCTGATAAAATTTCAAAAGAAGATGTTAAAAAGGAAATAAAAAATATAAAATTAAAAAATAGTTCTGATAAAAAAGAAACTTTGATTCCTCTAGAGGATTATATCAAATGTGCTGTTCATCTAGGAACAAAAGTTATCACACCTCACATGAGAAAATATGTTTATAAAAGAAGAGCAGATGGATTGGCAGTAATTAATACTGCTCTTATTGATGAGAAACTTAGGAAAGCAATTGATTTTTTGATTAAATACGAACCTGAACAAGTTTATCTTGTCTGTAAAAGGGAGGCTGGATGGATTGCTGCTGAAAAATTTCAAGAAGTTACAGGAATAAAAACATTCACAAAGAAATATCCTCCAGGCATAACAACAAATTTAGCATTGGAAGATTTTTTTGAAGCAGAATTAACAATTATTTGTGATCCATGGATAGATAAAAATGCTCTAAATGATACAGCGAGATTAAAAAAACCAATTCTTTCTCTTTGTGATACTAATAATTATACTTACTATATAACACGATTGGTACCTTGTAACAATAAATCAAGAAAATCAATAGGATGCATTCTTTACATTTTGTCAAGAGAATATTGCAGGAAAAAGAAAATATCTTTTAAAGCAAAACTTGAAGATTTTGCTGGCAATCTTGAATCTCAGTAATTATTGAATATTTAAACCTCTTCTCTTTCCTGACCTTCTTTTTCAACCTCATCCTCTGGATTAGCCATTTCCATTATCTCACCCTCTCCCATAATCTCCTTTTCCTCTTTTTGTTCTACTTTAACTTTCTTTTTCTCTTCTTCTTTTTCTCTTCTTTCTTCCTCAGCTTTTTTTTCTAATTTTTCTTTTATCTCTTTTTCTGAAAGTTTTTTAATATTCTTCTCTGATTTTTTAGGCAGAGGTCTTTTAACAGTTATGGGCAAAACACCAGCTTTTAATTCCTTTTCAGAGATTTTCATAGTGTCATAATTTAGTTTCTCCTCTTCCTCTTTTGAGAGTTTTAGTAAGATAGGAGCATCCATTGCTAACTGCAAACTTCTAGCTCCAAGAATCCTAGCAATTTCATATCTTGTGAATTTTTTTTCTAATTCTTCCATTCTCTTATAAAAATTAAATTTTCTGTTTATAAATTATCTGGTTAATTAAGTTTTTGTATTTTTTTATCTAATTCTGGAAATAATTTATCATATATTTTTTCACTTTTCTCAATTATTACATCAAGGTCATCCTCTGTAATTGGTTCTATGCCTCCTTTTTGCATAGCATTAATA
>WJLK01000061.1 GCA_014728565.1 Candidatus Pacearchaeota archaeon | reverse complement strand
TTTCTAGTTTATCAAATGGAAAAGGTCTCTTGTTTGTTACAAAAGTCATATATCTCACAAAATCATAAAGCTGAGTATTCCAGATTTCACAGAATTCAGCAATATCTTTGTTTCTTTTTCCTGAAATAAGAGCAATAATCCAGTGTACAACTGTAACCACCTGTATAACAATCTTCCATACTCCAATTACAATTCCACTGACTATTCCCACAACAATTCTCATCCAAGCTTCTGTTCTCTCACTCATTTTTTAATAATTTTCCTCCTTTCACCTTTTCCATCTCTTTAATTTAGGAATTACATCCTGAGCCATTGCTCTTGCCTGAGATTCATCCATGCCCATTTTTGTTCTTGCAAACTCAACAAGTTTTTCTATTTTTTCCTTCATTGTGACTCCTTTATCCTTAAATTCACCGTTCTCAAAGCAAAATTTACAATACTTTTTATTCTTACTTCCATCCTTATTTGTACCAAGATTTTCATCATTTAGAGGCATTCCGCAACTCTGACAAACCTTACTATCCATAAATATTTAAAGAATTCTATATTTTTAATTATTACTATTATAAAAACAAAAAAGAAACATTTTTAAAATTAATAAACCTGTTAATAAAAAGAGGAGTCAAAATGAAAAAAAATACTTCAGAAATACTTCTAATAGTGGGTATTTTAATAATTCTTTTATCAGTGATAATAAGCACGAATTTTTTTTACTCACTAGTAAAAGACTCTTCACTAACATGGTTTTTATTCATAATCTATATTATACTTAGTCCTATACTAAATCCATTAGGGGTTATAGGAATAATATTGGTTACTATCTCATTAAAAAAGAGTAAAAAAACAAAAGGCAAAAATAAAAAAATTCCTAGCTGGTTAAAGGGAAGTTTAGCTGGAACATTAGTAGGTTTTGTACTATTCTTAATCAAAATTTATAACATATCTTTTTGTGAAATAAAAGCAAAAGCAAATTTAATGTGCCTTATTTTAAAATTATCAGACTTAATAGGTTATCATCAAATTCCATTATTAAGGCTTGTTTTTGTAGCATTTGGAAGAACAACATTCATACTCCTAACTCCTGTGTTTTTTGTCCTAGAATTCATTCTTCTAGGTGCTTTAATAACTCTTCTAAGTAAAAAAATAGAGAAATTAAAAGAAAAATTAATATAAAAAATAAGGGCATTCTAGCCTAATAGATATAATGAATTTCACTCCAAATAGATGGAAGATTTTATTAACACTAACTATAATAATCATATGGTATGTTGTTTTAATAGGATATTTCACACTTCAGTGTAATAGTGAGAATGATTGTGAAACATTCTGCAATAAAAATACTTTTGAACTAATTCCAAATCACTGTGGGAATTTCTGTGACTGTACAACAAATGATTATTTAATATCAAAGTTTTTTTATGACCTAACAATTATCCTGCTTCCAGGAGTTGTATTCTATACAGTATGCAGCCTAGCTTTATTTAAAAAAACAAGCATTTCAAAAAAACCTTAAGATGAAATCTCTTGTTGTCTATTATTCAAGAACAGGCAATACCCAAATAATAGCAGAAGAAATAGCAAAAAGACTCAAAGGAAAAGTTGAAAAAATAATAGATAAAAAAAACAGAAATGGTTTTTTAAATTTCTTAAAAGCAGGAAGAGATGGTTTTTTAAAAAAATCAACAGAAACTCAAAAACATACAAATAATCCTTATGACTTTGACTTACTAATAATAGGAACACCTGTGTGGGCTGGCAAAATAACTCCTGCAATAAGAGTATATTTAAACCAATTAAAAAAAGATAAACTAAAGCATATTGCATTTTTATGCACAAAAAGCTCAGGTAGAACTAATAAAGTCTTCAGTGAAATGGAAGATATAACTAAAGAACCAGTAGCTGTTTTAGATGTAAATGAAAAAGAAATTAAAAACAAGTCTTATAAAAAAAAGATAGAGGAATTTCTTTACAAAATTAAACAGGAAATAAGTTACTAATCAAATCCAAACAAACCCTTGAACCAGTCAACAATTCTTAAAAAAAAGTTTTTCTTTGAACATTTCTTATCCTCACAATTATTACTCTCGCACTCATAGTCTTCCTGACATCTTCTATCAGCCTCTTTCTGAGCTATAAATCTCCCACTTGTTGAACAGTATTTATCAGAAGTACGATAACCTGTTTCATAACATAATTTAAATTTTCTATTCTCTACTTTCGCATAGCAACCCTCACATTCATATTCCTCTTCTTCTCCAATAGTTTCAGGTTCTTCATCTGGAATAGCTTCACTCTCTCCAACACATCTTCCCTCCTTGCATCCCCATTCACAATTTTCCTCATGATAATCAAGATAACCTTCTTCAGTGCAAAAAGATTCCCTAATTCTGTGATTAGAAAGGCAAACATCAGGAATACTAGCTCTTACTCTTAAATCAGAATCTTTCTCAATACTAGAAGGACTTCTAAAACCATAAGAACTACCATACTTATAAAGACTCTTTCCACCATCAGACTCTGAACAAGAACCTTTTATTTTATCACTGCTATAACCTTCATAACAAGTATTTGTTTCTTGGTCCCAGTAATTACTAGGATTTTCAAGACATGAAACCATTCCACTTCCTCCGCAATCCTGAGGACAATTTTCAGGAGTCTCCCTATAAGAAGGGATCTCATGTTCAAAACAAACACCATCTCCACAACGAGGAACACCATCACAACATATCTCTGTAAATGAATCGCAACTAAATTCCAACTGAGTATAATGTCCACACCCCTCTATACTGCTTGTACATTTGTAACCATGAAAAACACACTGAGAAGAACCATGAGAAAACGTTTCTTCGTTTTCCTCCTCCTCTTCTTGAGAACTTCCTGATTCAAGACATGCACCATATTTACAATCTCCAGGACAGGTTATATCTTCATAACCTGAAACAGGAGAATTTTCAGAACAATAATACTCCCTTACACCACACTGAGAATACTCAGAAAGACACTCACTAACTATTTCTTTTGTATTAACATTATAACAGTAATCTGTATGTTTAGGGCCATCAAATTGTTTTGGCTCAGTTACTGTTCCCTTAACTCTGGTATCTTTTCCTCCATCACTATCAGTACATACAGGCTTTGTTGAACTACAGGCTCCCTTGTTACAGTAAGGACTGTCAGAAGGACAGGTTAATTTTTCATGAATAGGTTCATCTGTCTCACAACAAATTGCTTCATATAAATCCCCTTTAGGATTTTCTGAGAAAGAACAGTAATCAGTTAGTTTAAAATTATCATTCTCTGCTGTTGCAGCTTTGTAAACATCCTTTCCTCCATCAAGATCCAAACAAGTATCAGAAGCTGCAATATTGCATTGATTATCCTCACACCCTCCAGGACAACTATAAATTTCTGATTTCAGAACACCACTCTCACAATAATACTCTTTTAAATCAACATCATCTATGCATGTATCATAATAACTTCCAGTATCATTCTCAGCATAACCAGCCCAATGATAATACCTTCCACCATCATGATCTGTGCAGTTTCCTGCAATTTCTTCATTTGTACAATAACCATCTCCGTAATTTGAATATCCATAATCACTGCATATATACTCCTCAGAAACACAATATTGATCTTCTTCAGGATAATGTTCAGGTCCGCAATAATATTCATATAAAACACCACTTGAAAAACCAGTGTAATCACCATACTCACCAGAAGCATCCTGACAGTAACCCCTAACCTCTAATCTTTCTGGATGACCAAGATCACCGTCAGTATCAAAACATTCAGCATAAACAAAACTAATACTTAATATCAAAATCAATACGAATATACCTCTTTTCATAAAGCTACTAAAAAAATAGATTATAAAAATCTAACGATTATTCAAGAGGTTCATAAGCTAAAAAAGCCCACCATGGCTTTTTTATTCTTGTATCTCCTGTCTCTGCATCTACTTCTGCTCTTACCTGCATTTTCTTTTTAAATATCCCAAGAATCCTTGAATGTCTCTCTATCTGGATTTCATAAGCTGCTCTATCTCCTTTTCCTGTCTCTTTTAACTCAATAGAACAGTTATTTTTCTCACTACAAACTCTTAATCTCAATCTTTCAAGTGCTTTTTCAGAGGCTTTATCAGGCATTATCTTTATTTCTACATTTCTTCCACTTCTTAACCTGGTTTTTAATCTTATCTTGTTATCTTCATCAGTTTCAGCAGTTAAATTCATTGCTGTTTTTGCAGCAACATTTCCAACACTGAATTCTTTTAATCCCCTCACTAACTCTCTCACTCTCATAAACTGACCCTGAGGTCCTGTATAATTACCAGCTCTAAATTCTTCTTTTCTCAACCTTATATGTTCTCTTAACTCCTGCTCAATTCCTCTTCTTTCTTCACCCCCAGTCCTGCATTTCATTTCTTCTAGAGGTCTATCTCCTGAACAATTATTCACATTAGTACAATTTCTTGTTCTTTTCCCATCAATACATTCAGACCATCTTGTGCAGGACCATTCACAACTCTCACTATAACAACTTCCAGGACCATCACAATCATCAGTACAAACTCCTCCACTACACTCGCTTGAAACACATCTCTTAGAACAACTCTCTGGACAGGTAGAATAAGTATAATCAGAACATTCAAACTCATCTTCTTCATCATTTGCCTGTTGAGTCTGATTCACTACAACCTCGCAATCATCAAGACAATTACAAATATTTTCCCAGTCTTCACAATATCCATTACCGCAATTAGAACAAATAAAACTGCCATCATTAGTAGCTGCACACAAATCTCCATCTCCAAAAGAATTAGGTATCTGTTTTAATCCTTTGCAACAAGAATCTGCTAAATCATCAGGACTCTGAGGTATTGAATATCCTTTTTCACCCTCTTCTATACATTCAGAATTATTTCCTGTACTACAATCCTCAGGACAATTGCAGATATTTTCTACATCACTGTCACAAATCCCATCTCCGCAAGGATAACAAAAACCAAAACTACCAGCAATAAAATCACAAATTTCATCACCATCTTCCTCTATTATTCTTGCAGAGGTTATTGAATCTAATCCCTCACAACATTCGTAGCCTGGAGAGAGATATTCGTTTTTTTCCTTACAAGGAAGCTCTTTAACATATTCCTGTCCACAATCTCCATTATAAAAATCCCACAACTCACAGGAATCATTTTCATCAAAAATACAGTGAGTATCATTATAGATATAACCCATGTTCTCACAATAAATAGGAGAAGGATTAGGAATAGCACTAACTAAACCAATAAAAAACAAAACAAATAAAAACACTAACTTTTTCATATCATTCTAAATTTTCTTTATTTTTTAAAATTATCCTCCAAAAAAACTTTTCAGCCAATTAAGTATCTTTCTTAGTAATCCTCCGCTGACACACTCTGAACTAACACAAACATTGCTTTTGCACTCAAAACTATTATCGCAACTATCTCCTGCCTCAAGTTGTTTAACAAATTCACCTTCATCAGAACAGTATTTCTTATTACCTTCAATAGTTTTCCTAAATCCAAAAGGATAACATTTTCCATCAAAAGGACAACTATCCTTACATATCAAAACATCCTTTGATAATTCTTCAAAAGGCTCCTGAATCTCAACATCTTCTCCTTCAACTTCAGCAACATCAATAGTCTCTCCATCTAAATAACATTCATTCCAAATAGAGAATGTATTGACTCCACATTTTTCATCTTTGCAGTGACTCTCACAAAATTCACTTGCATATCTTTTCCATACCTCAGCAGGCTTGCATGAAGTCTTATCTTTTGATTTTTGCTCAATACCATCATAACACTGCCAGTAGGCAAAACTAAATCCTTTGTTTAAAATTTCTTCTGCTTCTACCTCTCCTGAATTGCATTCAAATTCTGCATATTCATCCTCTCCGTCTATAATAGTAAAAGCGTATCCTCCGCATGAACTTTTCCAGGTAATTTTCTCTCCCTTATAACCCTTTATATCAACAACACAAGTTGCAGAATCTTCATAAAACTGGCTTTCGCACACAAATCTTCCATCAGCTGAATGACATTTCTGAGGATTACGAATATATTCCTCACTTCCCTTAAAAACACACTTTACCTGCTCTGTCATCTCTTCATCACTAGCACATCCTCCATCCTTGCAAAAATCAGGACACTCATACTCAACAACCTGCATATTATTTTCAAGGCAGTATTTTTCCACTAGAATTTTTTCTGTTTTGCAATAATCAGAATGACTATTTCCAGAAACATAAACTTCCCCTTTTATCCAATACTCCTTCCCATTATCAGAATCTTTACAAACAGATTCAGAATCTTCAATACACTTACCATCCTTGCACCCATTGGGACATTCATAAAGCTTATCTCCTGGTTCTCCATCCAAACAATAATTTTCAAAAAGAGTTTTATCATCCTTACAATAATCATAAAAAATTCCACAATCAGCACCTTCATCACAACCTACATCAAGTTCACCCTTAACATAAAAATTCTTGCCTCCATCAGAATCTTTGCAAAAACCATCCTGATAAGCTGCCACACACTTGTTATTAACACATTTGCAACTCTGAACACTATCATCTATCTCATTATCCAAACACTCTCTTGTACAATCAAATTCATCATTAATATTCCTGCATTCATTACTGCAGGAACAGTGATTTAAAATAACCTCACAATCAGAATCAACATCACAGGAATACTGAATAGTTTCACTAGTTACATCCTGAACACATGCACCATCTGCACATCCAGCAGGACATTCATACTTAACATACTCCATATAATTTCCAGAACAGTATTTTTCAACTAAAATATTCAGCCCATAATCTGGACTGCAGCGATCCTCATACTTCTGACCATTAACAAGAACATAACCCTTATTATAATAATCTTTTCCAGAATCACTTTCAGAACATTCACTCTCAACATGAGGAGCTATCACATCTCCAACTAGAAGTCCAATAAATAAAAATAACATTAACATCACCCTTTTCATGTTTTTAAATGATCATTATAGTTTATAAAACTAACCATGAATTCAAAAAAATATTTAACATTTATAAACTAAGATTTCTTTAACTATCAATGAAATCAGGAAAAAAAAGGAAAAGGGGGGGAAAAGATAATGAAATATTTAAAAGAATATTCCTAACACTTATTATTTTAATTATAATCACAGGATTGATTCTTATATCTTATTCTGGATATAGGTTCTATAAATCATCTAAAGATGTTCCTGAAAATACAAAAGAACAGACATCTCAGGCAAGCAGACCTTCTTCAACTAAACCTTCATCTTCATCATCAACCTCAAAACCAAGAAAACCAAAAATCAACCCCTGCAAAAATATAAATGACACCTATAAACTTCCTGATTTCAACCAGCTAATGAATTTAATGAAAAATCAGGATTTGGTAAAAGATGTTCCAAAAAAAGGTTCAATAAAAATAAGATTTTTTCATTTTACTCAGGGTTGCAGAATCTGGGACAAAACCTATATTTTATCAGGAGGAATAATTGAAGAGAAAAATACTGACACAGACATCTATGTCCAGATGCACACTGACTATGCAAAAAAAATAAATGAAAGTAATCTCTGCGATATCATAATAGAAGCAAGAAACAACGGAGATTTAGGACAGTGGACAGACTTAGGAAAAACAACACTTTTATGGAGATATAAATCAATGATGAAATACAAAGGCTGTCTGGGATTATAAAAATCTATTTAGATGATTCTATAAAATATAAAAAAGGATTTTCTTCAATAAGCCCTGCCATTCCTCTCTCATCTGTTGCTTCTGCTTCCCAAAATCTGTCTCTATGTTTTTCCAATGCCTGTTGCAATAAATCTTCAGGACTCACAGCTTCTACAGGATTTTCAACAACATAAACATTCACAATACCTTGTCTAAAACCCTCTCTTCTTAATTCATCTATTCCAGCTTCTGTGAAAAAACAAGGTTCATATTCACTCTCTCTTAAAGAACTTGGATAATCTCTTGAACTAGAATCATAAACATAAACTAAATCAGGTCTTGGAATAACAACAAGAAGAGAATCTAGATCATAATCTACCTTTGTAAGAGAATTTAGATGAGTTAATTCCAATGCTCTTTTTAAAAAAGCCTCATAAGCATCTTCAATACAAAAAAGAACATCCTGTACCTGAGCTTTTTCAGAATAATATTCAGCTTCTGCCAGTTCAAAACATCTCTGCAACATTCTTCTTTCATGACTGCTATTACAGGAAAAACCAGTAACTCCTAAAACAACATCCTCAAGTCTCGAACTCATGGCATTTTCAGCACTTCTTAATCCAGGAACATCAAAAGCCCTAACTCCTAGAACATTCCTAGCACTTCTTACTGCTTCTGAAAAATATTTTCTTGGTAAATCTGCAATATAATCTTCCTGTATTGAATTAAGAGCCAGTAATCTCAGAATAGCTTTGTCTAGTGCAAAAACATACTCACTGTCAATACCGCCCTCTCTTTCCAAATCAGGTTCAAGACCTGTAAAAACAAAGTCAGGATGAGAATCATCAGAACTTCTAACTAATCCAGGGTCTTCAGGTATTAAAAATCCACCAGGAGGCAAATCATCCAGCCTAGGCAGATGTGCTAGTATTCCTTCATTAGCATAACCATAATCAGTCATAAACTTCCAAGAAATCCAGGATTTATAAACATTATTAAAATAAAAAAAAGAAATAAAATGACATCCTCTCCACACTAAAGTGTGGAGTTTCCGTGATGTGATTCCTGATTCTCTATATAACTTCTAACAATTTCTTCTTGAACTAATCCTACTGAAGATGCAAATTTTCCCCTGCTCCACAGATGTCCCTTAGGAT
>WJLK01000060.1 GCA_014728565.1 Candidatus Pacearchaeota archaeon | reverse complement strand
TTAAAATATGAATAAAAAAAAAGAAACAAAAAAATCAAAAAAAAGTAAAAAACTAAAACTACAGAATTTCAGAAAAAAAGATGTTCCTAAATTAAACTATGGCATAGTTCATTCTCAGGTTGGATTTTCAGATGGAGTGTCTATAGTAATGAGCCAGATAGAGAAAATTATGATTAATAATCTGGGTATTTCAAAATCAAATATATATTATCTGGTTGGAAAAGCAAAAACACCAGGACCTTATATAAGGCAGAAGAGGGTTTTTTGGCATAAAACAAAAACAAATAGAACTGTTCAGAGGCATTTTGAGGAAGGTTTTGGAGGTGCTTTAAGTGAAAAAATTGAGGCTAAAATAAAAATAGCAAAACAAGAAATTAAGAAATTTATAGATGATAAAAAAATAGATGTCCTTATTATCCATAATTCATCACATCCTGTTAATTTCATAAGCTCTATTGCAGTTTCAAGATATTATAGAGATCAGATAAATAAGGGCAAAAAAACTCCAAAATACATACTGTGGTGGCATGACTCTCATCTTGAAAGAGAGAGATTTGCAAAACCTGCAATGGATGTTAAGAAATATCTATTAGAGGGTGTTCCTGGAAGATATGTTGAGTATATTGTTTTCATAAATAAACAGCAATTTCATAATGCTCAAGAATATTTTAAGGAACTTGATGAGAGAAGTCCTGGTTTATATGACACCCTATTTCATAATCATGCAGTTATTTATAATACTGCAACTGCATTTATCAATACTGTAGATGATTTGAAAAGTGTTAAGTACAGAGAGAGGGTTGATAAATTTCTAGAAGATTTTAAAATAAATGAACTGCTAACAATAAATAAACTTAAATTAGATGATGTTCAGTTTTGTCTGCAACATACAAGAATAGTTCCTAGAAAAAGAATTGATTTTGCATTAGAGTGGACTTATGAGTTATTCTCTAAACTAAAAGAAAAAAAATTGTACAAGGGATTTATATTTTTTATATCAGGACATCATGGAGATGAATTCAGTGATTATAAAAAAGAGCTGATTAAATTAAATAAAGAGCTGTCAAAAAAATACAATACAAAAAGATTTTTTCTTGTTTTTGCTGAAGATTGTCCAAAAGCAAATATTTCTTTTGAGGAGATTCCTGTTATTATAAGAAAGTTAGGAGGAATAGGCACTTATTTTAGTGAGATTGAAGGATTTGGAAACAATCTTTTGGAGATGTTGGCAGCTGGAATAATTCCTGCAGTTTATACATATCCTGTATTTATTACAGATATTGCAAAATATAAATTTAAGATAGTTCTCCTGGATAAATTTGAGGTAACTCCTGAATCAATCAAAGAGATGGTTAATGTTATTAAAAGTAAGAGAATTAAAATGACTTGGGCAAATAAAAATCTAGAGATACTAAGAAAAAAACTATCTCATGAAATTATTGCTCCTAAACTAACGAGAGCTATTATAAGAAAAAGGAATATTCCAAAAACACTTCCTCCTCCAAAAAGTTATTTAAAGAGTATAAAATCCAGTTAATTACTCTTCTTCTAATTCTTCGTAATTTTCTGCATCTTGGTTTTCCATATTCCTTCATATATAACAGTGGTTATCATACCACTGATTTAAAAGGATTTAAGGGTTTTTAAACAAATCGCAAGGCTTAAAAACTCTTATTTTCACTATAATCTGTGAGTGGGATAGTCAACTTTCGGAATCTGCTGTTAAATCAGCAAATTCTGATTAATGAGAATTTGATTCTGAGGAAGGTCTGTCCATCTTAAGGGATGTCTGCCTTAACAACCCTCAAGATTTTATCAAGAGGTAGAGAGATATCACTTAACAACAGCAATGTTGAGTCACTGTTGAAAAACAGTTGTCGCGAGGCAAAGCTCTGCTACAGAAACGCCACAGTCCTGTTGGAGTTATGAACTCTTGGAGGGAACTTAGAAAACAGGAATTTGATGAAACGAGCAACTTGGCTGATGCAAGAGCAAGCAATAAGCTACGCTCGCTAAGTAAGATGTTGATGCAATCCATCTCTGCTCTGCAGAGGGATTGACAGAAGGTGGCCTATTTCCCACTCACATAAAGATTTAATTATGTGGGAAATAAGGTGGAGGATATTTCTTAGAATATTTAATAAATAATGGAGGCGACGAGAATCGAACTCGCGACTCCATGATCTTCAGTCATGTGCTCTCCCACTGAGCTACGCCTCCAATGAAAATATTATAGAATTTACTTATTTAAAGATGTTGGTTTTGAAAATTTTTTCAAAAACATTTATAAATAAAAGTTATTTAAGATAGGTATGAAAAAGAGGAAGAAAAGAGGAGCACTGGAATTATCAATGGGTACTGTTGTTATTCTTGTATTAGCTATGAGTATGCTTATTCTTGGATTAATTTTAGTAAGAACAATTTTTTCAAGTGCAGGAGGTGCAGTTGATAATATTGACAAAGGAGTTAAAGATGCAATTAGTAAAATGTTTGCAGATTCTGATAAAAAACTAGTTGTCTATCCTTCTGCAAGAAGAATTGAGATAGAACAGAGAACTCAGGGTTTGGGATTTGCCTTTTCAACAAGAAATCTTGATACAGAACCTCATGATTATGAATACAGGGTAGAGGTTGATCCTGGTTTTGATATAAAAAGAAAATGTGGTGGTTTATCAAAAAAAGAAGCAGATTCATGGTTATTAATTGATTCTGGAACTCTCTCTCTGGCTCCAGGTTCAATAATGGAGGAACCTGAATTAATTGCATTTAGTATTCCTGAATTTGCTCCTCCTTGTACAATACCCTATAAGGTAGATGTCTGGTATAAACCTGGAAGTCCATCAACAACTCTATATATAAGTGCAAAGATTCTTCTGACTGTTGAACCTAGATAGTTTTTTATAATTTAGTTCTATGAATTCTTTATGGAATCAGAAATAATAGTGGTGAATGGAAATGATAATATTCTAGGATATAAAAAAATAGATTCTCTAGAAAAAGAGGATATATACCGAGTTTCTGCTTTATGGATAAAAAATAATCAGGAAGAAATTTTATTAGCTAAAAGGCATTCTACAAAATCACATCATCCTAGAAAGTGGGGCCTGCTGTTGCAGGAACTGTTGAAAAAGGAGGGGATTATGAAGAAAATATTATAAAAGAAGCAGAAGAGGAATTAGGATTAAAAAATATTAAACCAAAAAAATCTAAAAAAATAAAGAACAAAGGGAGGTATAATCACTTTACTCAGTGGTTTACTTTGATTACTGATAAGGATATTGAGGAATTTAGAATAGAAGAAAAAGAGGTTGAAGAGATAAAATGGTTCAGAAAACAAGAACTTTTAGAACAACTGAAAAATAATCCTCAAAATTTCCTTCCAAAAATGAGAGAATATGTAGAATTATTTGATTAAATCCTCCAACAACCTTTTTATATACTAATTCTTATAGGTTAATTATTGAAAATGTTTAAACTCTACAACACACTAACAAGAAAAAAACAGGAATTTAAACCTCTAAAAGACAAGCAGGTTGGAATTTATGGATGTGGTCCAACTGTTTACTGGTATCAGCATATTGGAAATCTCTATAGATATGTTTTTGAGGATATTTTAGTAAGAACTTTGCTGTTTAATGGCTATAAAGTCAAACATATCATAAATATAACTGATGTAGGGCATTTGACAAGTGATGCAGATGAGGGTGAGGATAAAATGGTTAAGGCAATAAAAAGGGAAAACCTAGCATTAACAAAAGAATCAATGTTGAAAATAGCTGATAAATATACAAAAGTTTTCAAAGAGGATTTGAAAAAACTCAATATTCTAGAACCTGATAAATGGCCTAAAGCAACTGAACATATAAAAGAACAGATTGAGTTAATAAAAAAACTAGAAAAAAATGGATTTACTTATAAAACTTCTGTTGGATTAATTTTCGATACCTCTAAATTCCGAGATTATGGAAAACTTGCAAAACTTAAATTAGAGGATTTAAAGGCAGGTTCAAGAGTTAAAACAGATGATGAAAGAAAAAATAAATCTGATTTTGCACTGTGGATAACTAATCAGCCAAATCATATTATGCAGTGGGATTCTCCCTGGGGAAGAGGATTTCCAGGATGGCATATTGAGTGTTCTGCAATGTCGATGAAATATCTTGGAGAGCAATTTGATATTCATACAGGTGGAGAGGAACATATACCTGTTCATCATACTAATGAGATTGCTCAGAGTGAAGCTGCGACAGGGAAAAAACCATGGGTAAAATACTGGCTTCATTTAAGATGGCTTGTAATTGATAGTGGAAAAATGAGCAAGTCACTAGGGAATGTCTACCAGCTATCTGATTTAGAGGAAAAAGGATTTGAGCCACTGGCATTTAGATATTTTTGTTTAACAGGTCATTACAGGAAGAACCTTAATTTTACAATTAATAATCTGAAAAATAGCCAGAATTCCTATAACAGACTTAAAAATATAATAACAGGAATAAAAAATGATAAAAAAACAAATAAAAAATATCTGAAAAAATTTGAAGAAGCTATTAATGATGATTTAAATCTTCCACTTGCTCTTCAAATTTTATGGGAACTTGCAAGAGACAAAAAAGCTCATGGAAAACTTTCTGTCATTAAAAGAATGGATGAGGTTTTGGGATTGGATTTGCTGAAAAAAGAGGAAATAAAAGTCTACAAAATAAAATTAGAGGATAAAATAAAATTAAAAGAAAACTTGACTACTACTATCATAGCTCCAAAAGAAACTCCTAAAGAAATAATTTCTTTAGTTAGAAAAAGAGAAGAATTAAGAAAACAAAGAAAATGGCAGGAAGCTGATGTAATTCGAGAGAAAATACGAGTTTTAGGTTATAAAGTGGATGATACAAAAGAGGGAAGCAGGGTTAGTAGGTTGTGATGATGTTTAAATTAGGATAAGTGGATTTGTTTTACAGAAAAATTTATATATGCATAATGCATGCGGGTTGTATGGCAAATGAAACATCTATTAGGATAAGCACTGAATTATTAAATACTTTAAAG
>WJLK01000059.1 GCA_014728565.1 Candidatus Pacearchaeota archaeon | reverse complement strand
GAAAACCCCTTATTAATGGAATTAATAATCGGATTCCATCTCGGAATTAGATTAGATTTCATTGTGTTCACCTCCTCTTTACTTAGTTAAATGAGGTGAACCTCCTTTAAAGAATTATTTTTTAGACACGCTCTAAAAATCCTTAAGCTTTTATACTGGTTTTTCTTTAAAATATTATGACAAAAAAGACACTTGGTGTTATTATTTCAGGTATTGGAGTTTTTATTGGTTTTTTAGTAATTTTAGGAATTGCAAATTTAATGACCTATATTATTGATGGAGTGGGTTTTGTTTCTGTAGTAGAATTTTTTAATTCTAATCTTGGATTTTTAATTCTTATAGCAGTTATTGGTTTTGCTAATGAGATATTATGGGTTTTAAGGTTTCCTTTTAATCTAGTAGCCCCTGTATTTAGTTCGGGTCTTGGAGTATTAATTCTGATATTTTTTTCAAGATTCTGGATTTTTATAAAGGATTATTTTGAACTATCTGTTGTTCTTCCTTTTAAATCAGTTTATGCTGTTGTTGGTTTTCTTGTACTAATAATAGGTTATATAATTATATTTTCAAGAGAGGGAAAAGTAAAAAAACAAAAACAAAAGAAAGAAGAGGAAATCCAGGAAAAAAAAGAGATGAAAGAGAAGATAAAAGAGCTGGATGAAAAAGTAAAAGACATCAACAATAAAAAAGAAAAAAACAAGAAAAAGTAATCAATAATATTACAATCAGGATGGCTAGGCATAGAAGATCAGGTAAGAAATTTCTAATTGATTTACTAAAAATCACTTTAATTATTTTTGCAATAGTACTTGCACTATATCCCCTTCCTAAACTGCCTTTTATTTTTGAAGAAAGTTTCCTGCTAAAAGAGATAGTTAAAACCATAGTAATTCTAGGAAAATTAGGTATTGCTATATGGTTGATGGTTCTTGCAATAAAACTCAGAAGTATTAGTTAAGTAAGATAATTGAGATATTTAAAATGCCTGCAAAACTCACCCATAGAATATAGGGAATAAGCAGGTAACTGGAAATTCTTGATATTTTATAAGTGTAGATAATTGTTAGAAGAATAAAGCCCCATAAAAAAAGTATTTCTACAAAAGCTATTACAGGATTTTTTAATCCAAAGAAAAGAATTGACCATAGTGTGTTTAATAAAAGTTGTATAAAAAAGAAGAACAGAGTCAATCTTTTAATTTTCTGTTTTTTTGTTACTAAAATAAAATACAGTGAAATTCCCATTAAAACATAGAGGATTGTCCAGACAGGAGCAAAAACCCAGTTAGGAGGATTAAAAAAAGGTTTATTTAAAGAAGAATACCATTCAGGAATAGCAGATGATGTAAAAAAAGAACCTATGAATCCTGCTGCTAAGCAAATTAAAATTGAAAAAACAAGTAATAAAATATTTTTGATTTTCATGAATCTATTAGGAAAGATATCTATAAAAGCTTATTGAGAATTTAGAATCTCACTTCACTCTAAATCTATCAGAGGTTTGTTTCTCTCTATTTTTAAAATCCTTTCTATGCTTACAGTGCCAGTAAATAACAATTCTCTCGCCCTCTTTTTCAGGAGAAGTAAGATTCTCAAAATCAGAAAAATCTCCGCCATAACGTTCCTGAATACCCCATATAATAGCAAGTGTTTCAGCTGCTTTTTCAAGATACTCTTTATTAGAGGGTTCTTCAAAATACAACTGAACAATTCTCTTATCAATATCAAAAGTTTTCCAGAAATTCTCATAATCCTGTAGTTCTTCAGAATTCATTAGAGATTTTGCGATTCCTGAATTTTGCTTTATATAACTGGCGCTTGTTTCAAGGGTCTCGCTTTTATGAGCAGAGGTTGTTCTCTCCCATAAGTCATAATTAGTTAAATCTCTGTAAGCATCACTAACCCTGCTAAGAAGTTCTTCTAATTCTAAAACTTCAGGAGCATTAACTGAGAACTCAAAAGAAGGTTTATATTGTTCCATAGAAGTTCTTGAAGCTTCAGCATTCATAGCTGAAATTCCTAAAATTGAGGCAAGTCCTAGACTTATTAATCTTCTCATCTTAACTTTACACATAGAAAACAATTGTTTTTAAGTTTTTATATAATCTGATTAGTGAGAATAACCACTAATAAAACAAAAAAACTATATATTTCAAATTCTTGGTTTTTATATGGCATATACCTGGGATTGTGAAGGTTATGGAAATGATAGAATAATTGGTATAGAAGATCCAGATAGAAGAGATGAAGGTTATCCTCTAGTTATGGATTTCGGACAGGAAAGAGGAATAAAAAATTCTGGTTATTAAGATGTATAGTAATTGGAGCAGCTTTAGCAGGAAGTATAGCTGGATTAGGTTAGTTAGTGAAACATTCAAATAGATCCAGAATGTTCTGGATTTGCAAAAGCTCTTACAAGAGTTTTCTGGTCATCATGATACAATGGATATCTTCAATCTGATTCTTGGTCATCTCCAAATCTATTCAAATTTTATTTGAAATAAAATTAATTATCAGCGCATGTTGCCATTGTCATTCTTAGTATATTTGGTCCAGAATAAGATTCATTTGTGAATCTATTAAAATACTGCATGTCTCCATTTAATGCTCTTAAAAAATTACTCATTAAAAGTAATCCTCTTCCACTGGGTTTGTCAAGATTTTCCTCATCTCTAGGATCAGGGATTAAATCAGGGTCAAAACCAGGGCCATCATCTGCAACTACAAGTCTGGCAATACCTTCTTGAATATGTGCTGTAACTAGAACAGTATTTCTAGGACTGCTTTCAGAATAAGCATGTTTTATAGCATTTGCAACAGATTCTTCAGCTAACATTCTTATTCTCATTTCATGAGTCTGGTAACCAGGAGAAGTTGTAAAAACATCAACAATCTCATCAACCACTCTCTCTCCATTAGCTCTATAATTAGGAAAAACCCAGGCATAAAAAGAACTCCCATCATTTAAAAAGCTAGTAGAAAATACAACAGCAGGAAGGGTTTCAGCCATCATTTTAATAAAATGACTTTATTTATATTGTATTAAAGATTCTTTTATTTAAATAATCTTGGTTTTTGGAAATATCAGATAATCTCTTCACTAGAAAGTTTGTTATGAAAAGATGTTATGACAATCTCATCCTCAACATCTTTTGAGAGTCTTAAAATCTTTTTTAAATAATCAGAAGCTATCTTATCCTTTATGTTATAAATTTTCTTTTTTAGAGGTTGTATGGAAAATTTTTGTAAAATCCTTTAAAATAGATTTTTCAAAATTATTTAATATTTTTCTTATAAACCTCAGCATATGATTTTTATCAGACAGATTTATTTTATTTTTATTAAGGTGTTTTGTAAGATGATTTAAATTATCTGCAAGATTTTCAAGTTTTTTAGCAATAAGAAAATAAGAGATTATAGAAAAGTTTTAGCAGCAAAATGTTCAGAGTATTATTTTTAATTAAAAGCAGATTACAATAATTTTTAAATAATTTGAAGAAATCAATAAAATAAAATGGCGAGAGCAGAATTACTGGGACTTGCAGGCATATTAACAGCAGGTTTGGTTCTTGGACAGGAAAATTCCTCTATGGCTCAGGAAAGAGTTTTGGAACAAAGAGTTGCAATAGAGAATCAAGAATCCAGTAATCAAAATCCTAATGAAGTTTTCTATGATGCTGTTGATGAATTTGTTATAAAGAGTTCTATTAAATCTCATCTAGATAAACTTGACCAGATGAATCCAAGATCTCTTTATTATCTAAGACTTAGAAAGGCTTTGAGAACAACAGAAGAAGAAGGTGAAATTAGATATAGAAACAATGATGAAGTAACTGAAGAACTGATAAGACAGTTTGCAATTACTCATGAACTGTGTTTAAATCTTGCAATGAAATATAGAGGAAAAGAAATTCCTGATGAAGAGTATGAACAATTAGGAGCAGATATATGGAGAGAACATTACAGACTTCAAAAGCTTTCTGAATCTGCTTCAGGAAGAGCCTCTGGTTCTGGAATAAACTACAGAGACAGAGATGTTTTTGAGGCTATAAAATTCTGGGGAATGTTAAGAACTCATGAATTTCGAGTTCTTTTTTCAGTGCAACCAGATGTTGCTGAAGAAAATCCTGAAGCAAGAGGAATGGAGTATGTCAGGCTTTTATATCAGAAATTTGTCTGTAAAAAAGATAATAGGATATTAGTGGGAGAGGATGCTTATATAGATTATGTTGAGGATGCTAAAAAATATGAATCAAATCTTGCAAGAGCATTAAAAAGAGCTACAACAAGGCGGGGAAGAGTAGTAATAATGCAGGAAATAGAAGATGTAAGTAGTTCTGCAAGAGAGGTTATAGAGGAGAATATTAGAAGATATTTTCCAGAAGATTATGAATCTAGAAGAAAGTAAAGAATTAAAAATGAAAGGGAAATTTTAAAAACCTCAAATTTATATGTCTTTAATGATAGAAGAAAGATTTGAAGCTTTACCAGGAAATATTGAAGAAGGATTTTATGTTTATGAAATTGTATATTTAGGTTCTGAAGATTTTAATGAAGAGAGATTTACAAGAAGTTTCAGAAAAGGGGTTGAGGAAACAATAACTCACGACCAGGTAGCTGGTTTAGGAGTCTGTATTGCAAATATAGGGTTGCCTCATGTTATAGATCGTTCTCAGATTAGGAGTGCTGAAGCTCTTTATAACTGTGCCTATAAAGAAGGTTCTCGTGTATTTAGTCGTGTATTTAGAAATACACTTAATATTTCCAGGAAATGATGGTCTTTCTAAAATAAGTCCGCCTCAAAGACCTTATGACAGAGGTCTTATAGCTGAGTAGATGATTTTATAAAACAATAAATCTAAATACTTCTTATTCCTTATTGTAAAGTAAAACTTATAAAATGGCTGATGAAACTTCCCCTGATAATGAGGAGTCTTATAGGGTTATTTCTAGAGGGCCTGCAAAAAGAGATGAGGTTATCTCAACAGGTCTTGCCAGGAAATTAGATATTGCTGAAGATACAACAGAGATAGGGGTTTCTGTTACCTATGCTGATTATACTCAAGGTATGGAGGAGATATTTGGAGATAGACCTTATTCTCATGAAGTTCATGTTCATAGTTTTATTTCTAGATTAACACCTCCTGAAATCAGAGAGATTGAAGCAGTAGCTGAAGAAAAAGGAATTACAGGGATTTATCTTGATGGCAGAGGTTTGCAGTAAAGATTTTTTATAAAACAATTATATTAGAAATTGCATAAATTTTTAAATAATTTGAATTCTTATCTTTTTAATGGAAGGATATGAATCTGATGATGAGCCTGTCTATGTAGGAGGAGGATCTGATTCTCGAGCTAACTGGGCTTATCCTGGTGATCCAGATTATCCTGGAGGTTGTAAGGATAGTAGTATAGGTCAACCTAGAGAAAATACTGGTTGTCTTGTTGCATTAGTTGGAGGGCTTAGTTTTGTAGGTTCAGGTTCATGCCTGCTCTATGGGGCATTTAGATATCTATTTACTTGAAGATAATTTAAAAACCAAAACATTATTTTTAGTCCATGAAAAATATAAAAACTGTTGAAGATTCTGACAAAGTTCTTGAAGCAATGTTTGAGAGAGTAGAGGCAGATGCTAGATTAAAGGGAGTTTTAAAATCATCAGGTGATTGGAAATCTCGTTGGAGAGTTTTAGAGAAGTATATTTTAGAATATTTAGATGAGTTTGGAATAAATCAGGGTGAATATCAGAGTTTTTGGATTAGAGAAAGATTTTTTTATGGAATGCAACAGAGAAGTGGGCAGGATTATGGTTTTTGCGCTCATTTTACTCCTGCTTTCAGAGCTAGAACAGAATCATTATTAACAGATAATTTAGATCTTGAACTTAGAAATATGTGTGGATATGGAGGAGAAACCCTTGAAACAACCTGTAATGGAACAAGTAGAGAGATATGTGTTCATCTGAATCCTCAACTTAGAATATTGAGAGGACTTAAGTCTCCTGAATGGTTTGGAGAGAGTTAATAGAAAATATTTATGGAAGGATTTTAAGCACAAGTTTGTGAAAGCTGGAGAACATATCTTTTCATCTGAGGATCATACTGAAAACCACAGGTTTCTGCTGTTCTGTCGATTGTACTCTGAACTCTTTCTAAAACAAACCGAGGATTTCCTCTGTTTATGTTTTCTTCTGCAGGAACTATTCTTATCTCTCTGAAGTTTAAAGCTCTTGCATATCTAACTGACAGGTCAACCAGGGCATTTGTCCAGTTAAGATTTAAAAATGCTCTGCTAACTCCTGATTTTTTTGCTTTTTTTCTTTCAGCACCCTGAAAAGAGTGAGTCTCCCACACATCTCCTGTAACATCAAAACTAAGAACAGCAGCACATCTTCCTTTATAAGCAAGCCCTAGTGCATGTCTAGAGTCAAGTACAAAAGTATAGTCTGCTAAACCTTCAGAATATCTGGATTTTCCAGGACTTCTAAGAGTATAGTGCTGTGGTACATAACCCTCTCTTTTTACATATCCTGCTAAAAATTCATTTAAATCCTCTCCAGTAGGAAGTTCTAATTCCTCAAAATCTCTTAGTCTTGAAAAAAAGTGATGCAAATCTCTTTTTCTAACCTGATTATCATAAACAGCCCTGTTTCTCTCAATCCAGGATGGAAAAAATTCTTTAGAAAGCCTAAAACGATGTATCAGTGATAAATCAAAAGGAAAATCCTTTTTATCAGTTCTTCCAGAGTATCTGCAGTATCTAAGATAGGAATTTTTTCCAGGCTCTATAGCTCCTATATAACAGACACTATCAGGAATAACAGTTAGTCTTCCTATTTCCTCGTCCTGCCAGGCTCTAACACCAATCTCTTTTTCATCCAGGACTTTTAAAGATACAGGAGAACCTGTTGTAAGCTCCAGAGCTTTTGAAAATTCACTTCTCTGAAAGGCAAGTATTACAGAACCTACTGAAAATTCCTCTCCTGGTTCATGAAATAATCCTCTATCAGGGAACTCTCTTTCATAAGCAGAATAATAAGAAAAACTCTTCTTATGAGTATCTGGTTTCTGAAAATCCTCATACATTCCAGTAAGTGGATTCTCTGAAAGCGAAGTTACTTGCAATACCATTCTATTCTAATGCTCAAAAAAATAAGGGTTTAAAAAACTATTGTGAAATTCTAAAATCCACAATACTTTTATATTTCCTGTTTTTGGATTATCAATGAAAAAATTGCTATCAGTCCATCTTCCTTTATAAGCAGATGTTTCTTCTGCTGATGCAAGATGCTTTGGAAGATTTAGAAGATTTTTAGACAGTCAGGATGCATGGTATCTTGCTGTGTGCATCCTTCAATTCCTGGTAACCTTTCTTTTAGGAAGCAGGGGAATTAGTAAAAACCATTGAATATGCAAGAGACAGCGAGTATTACTGCCCTAATAAAGAAAACATAGTGAAAAACAGTATAATGGATTTTGATTAATGGCAGATGCCTCTTGAAACTTTAAAAAGAGGAGAAGGAGTTGTTTTTTTATAAAAATGCAGAAAGATTGTTTAAGTTAGAGTGAAAACTTTTTGTAAAATACTGAATTTAAATTAATACAAAAAATCTTCTACTCCAGGATATAATTTAAAAAACTCTTTATCAGGCAAGGCATCTTTAGAATTTGCTGAACAGGAACATGACTCTAACCAGTCAACATGGGTGAGTATATGGTGTGCAAGATCTGATATTCTTGTTATTCCTCTTCTAACTACTTCATCAGCTAGATCAAAGCTTCTTTTTCCCTGATAATCGACCTCAATCTCTGAGTGACCTTGTTCATATCTGACATAGGTTCTGTGATTTCCATCAATTATAGTTCTTCTACTTCTAGAGGGTATTTCAATAACTCTTGGCGGAGGTATTAAAAATCCATGATAGTGATTCCATCTAATTCTTGCTAATTTCCTCTGACTTAAAAAATATTCCTCTGGTTGAAGAGAGTCTATTGCTAGTATCATAATTAGGTTTTTACAAAAGAATA
The DNA here is from genome assembly GCA_014728565.1 of Candidatus Pacearchaeota archaeon. Taxonomy (GTDB): domain Archaea; phylum Nanobdellota; class Nanobdellia; order Pacearchaeales; family GW2011-AR1; genus ARS1285. The sequence goes on along the minus strand of WJLK01000059.1, from coordinate 2,208 downwards.
ATTTAAATCTTGCTATTAAAATTAGGTATATATTTTGTATATACATAAAATTTTAGAAATATTTATATATTAGTATTTTTAAGATATGTCAAAAATGGCAGAGCAAATAACAGCTTTTGGAGAATATCAGTATTTAAATGTATGCTAAAAGTTTTTAGCTTTGCTTGGATGTTTTAGCATGGCAATTTATCACCTCTGGAGAGCTAAATTGCTTTTTTGAATTTGGTAATTGATTGTAATAAAATATTTAAGGTTTGAATGAGCGGGTTTTGTAATATGAGTCATGATTTAGGTAGATATCCAGGAGCAAGACCTCCTTGTCATGAAGATTGCTGGCACTATGACTGTTTTGGAGGGAAAGAAGGTTGTGGGCAACATCATAACGGATGGGGAGGTTGGCCAGAAGAAATAGAACCTGGACAAGAATGCCTCTATCTGAAAAAAGGAGTGTTTGCAAACCAGTTTTAGTATGCTCATCAATTGGGTTTTGTGCTACATTAGAAGGAGCAGTGATAGTTGGTGGGTCTGATGATAACACTCAACTTGTTGGACTTTTGGTTGGTTCTGAAGCTAAAAATCCTTGATTTCTGATAATGTACCTTGTACGAACTTCTTACACATAAAAGTCATAGGTGGCTGAAAAACGCATTTTAAAGCCTTCTGAGGGCATATTTTTATTTGATAATGGGAATTATTTCAGATAATTGGGATCTAATTGTGCTATTTGAGCGCTGGTGTTAAATAATCATAAGAATCCCTTGGAGGGTATTGCCTTCTTTGTCTTCCTTGAACTCCTGTTCTTCTAGGATCACCAGGTCCTAGGGGAATTGGCATTCCTGAATCTGTTAAAGCATAACTTGTGTCAAGAACTGCTTCTGAAGAACTTTTTGAAGAAGAATCTAAATCATCTTCAAGAGGTCTTTTTTTAGTCATTGAATATTAAAGTATAGGAAATATTTAAGGATTGTCAATAGTGATAATTTTTTGAATTTTTGTTATTTTTACACATGCAAAAAGTTTTTATCTTTGCTAGGAAGTTTTAGCTAGAGGTCATCAGGAAGTTTTGGCTCAAGCCCATGGTCTAGTTCAATGTTACCTGCTGTGTATGCTGGGCCTGCAATATCTCTTGAAGCTGAAGCAGATTCTGTAAGTTCTCTTAAACTTCTTCCAGGTTTAGGACCATAATCATCATAATCAGCTGCTAAATTTCCAGCAATTTTTTCTGCAATTAATAAAAGTTCCTGCTGTTCATAATCCTCAGACATTACTTTTCTACTTGGGTGTCCAGGAACTCTCTGATCTGAGATACTTAAAGAATATCTAGGTCCATTTTCCTTTACACTAACAACTCCTATTGTCCTGTTATCAGGAGAGTGTATTGTGAAACTGTCACAGGAGTTACTGCTGTATCTATAAACCCTGCTTCTTGGCATAAGAGAAGAGTGTTATGCAGGTTATTAAAGATTGTTGTGATTTTTGATATTATGATTATTAATTTTTAGTTTTGTAGTGTTTAAATTGATAAAAAGAGGTATTTTAGTAACTACTCTTTGTATGCAAGAAGTTTTAATTATTGATAAGAAGTTTTAGCTAAAATTCACATATCTTTTTGATGACTTTCTTACTCTTTCTGGATCTCTTTCTGCATCAACCCTTGGAATAAAAAACATTGGAACCTCATCATCCCTGCAACCATAATAACATTTCTCACCAAAACAAACATACTCTCTCTGAGGACCTGACTCTGGATCAACAATAACACAAAAAGGATGTTCATCACCATCTTCAGGACCTTGTAAACATCTACAATCATAACCACAAACCTTTATTCCAGAACTGGTTTGTGTTGGAGGTTCACTGATTTCTAGTGTATCTAATGATGTTGTCATTATTAAAAAATACACTTATTATTAGTATTTAAATCTTGCCAATAGTGAAAGGTTTATAAAGAGATGTCAAGGAAAATCTCTATTTTTTAGGTGTTTTAACAGGGTGTTTAAAATCTAAACAGGTGTTTATATAACAGAGTTATCATAATTTTGAGTGCCAGAATAACTACTTTTAGGCTTAAATTCCTGTCTATATTCGGTATTTTGAGGATTTTTCATAGATTCTTGAGATTCTAAAGAGGAAAAATAATTACTAATAGTAAATGCAGCTAAGCCTGCAAGTAATAAACCTGCAATAGCCCAGTCAATCCAATTATTT
>WJLK01000058.1 GCA_014728565.1 Candidatus Pacearchaeota archaeon | reverse complement strand
TCCTGGTGTTTTTAAAAAAACTAATGTATCAAAATTTGTAGGTATTTATAAGAAAGCATTAAAGGGTGAGTCTACTAAAAATATTTTTTTGGATGTTGTTGATAAGAATGGTGAAAATCATAGGATTTGTTGGTCTTGTTTTCCTGTTTTTGATAATAATAATTTTTGTTATATGATTGTTATTGGTGATGATGTAACTAAGAAACAGAAGGTTACAAATAAGTTAAAAGTTTGTGATCGGAAATTAAGTTATCTTACTGAGAATGTGGCTGATATTATTTGGACTATGGATCTTGATTTTAATACTACTTATGTTAGTTCTTCTATTGAAAAAATTCTTGGTTTCACTGCTGAGGAGCGAAAAAAACAATCTCTTGAAGATATGGTCACTCATAGTTCTTTGAAGATTATTCGTAATAAAATGGCTAAGGAGATGGTTAAGGATAAGTTTAAAAAATCTGATTTAGATGGTTCAGTTACTTTAGAAGTTGAATATTATAAAAAAGATGGTAGTACTATTTGGCTTGAGAATAAACTTAAGTGGATTTATGATTTGGATGGGAAAAAAACTGGTATTCTTGGTGTTTCTAGAGATATTTCTGATCGTAGAGAATCAGAAAGGAAATTAAGGGAAAGCGAAAAAAAATATCGTGTATTGTTTAATAATGCCTTAGTAGGTATTAATATTCATAATGCTGATGGAGGTATTTATTCGGTTAATCATACTGCTGAGGAGATTTTTGGTCTTTCTGAGGATGAGTTGAAGAAGAAGGATCTTAGTTTTTGGAAGGGTAAACTAATTAATTCTGATGGGTCTCCAATGGAATTTGATAATTTTCCTTTATCTGTTGTTGCAAAGACAAAGAAACCTAAGGAGGGTAAGATTGTTGGTTTATCGATGTCTGAAGAGGATAGGGTTAAATGGTTTGTACATAGTGCTAGACCTATTTTAGATAAAAATGGCGATATTGATAAAGTTATAACCTCTTTTATTGATGTTACTGAGCTTAGAGATTATGAGAAGAAATTAGAAAAAAATGAAGAGAAATTTAGGCGATATTTTGATTATAGTCCTTATGGTATTTTTATTGCTGATGAAAATGGAAAATGGATTGATGTTAACCCTCAAGCATGTAAAACTACTGGTTTTTCTAAAGATGAATTATTACAGATGAATCTACTTGATTTGTTTTCTTCAGATGAGAAAAATGAAGTTAAAAAAGCTTTTGAAGGTCTGAAGAAAAAAGGTGAGTATAGTGTTGAAATTCCGTTTCTAAAAAAAGATGGAAGTAAAAATATTTGGATTGTTAACGCTGTTAAATTATCAGATAACCGTCTGGTTGGTTTTACAAAGGATGTAACTGAAGAAAAAAAGATTTTGAAAGAATTAAAAGAGAATGAGTTGCAATATCGTACTATTTTTAATTCATCTCATGATGTTTATCTTGTTTTTGATTTAGAGGGCAATATTGTTGATGCTAATAAAATGGCTCTTAAAACTTATGGTTATTCAAGGGAGGAATTATTAAAACTTAGTGGTAAAGATATTGTTCATCCGGATTATCATTATATTTTCAAAAAATTTATATCTGATGTAGAAGAAAAAAGTGAGTTTTTTGCTGAATCTGTTGATGTTAGAAAGGATGGAAGTACTTTCCCTATTGAGGTAAAGGGTACTGGTTTTGTTTTAAAGGGTAAACAGCATCTTCTTGCTACGATTAGAGAAATTTCTGATAGAAGAAAAGCAGAAAAAGAATTAAAAGAAAGTGAGAAAAAATATCGCACTTTGTTTGACACTATGGCACAGGGTGTTGTTTATCAAGATGCCGATGGTGGGATTATTTCTGCTAATCCTGCAGCTCAACGTATACTTGGTTTATCCTTTGATCAGATGCAGGGTAGAACTTCTATGGATCCACAATGGAAAGCAGTAGATGAAAACAAAAAAGAATTACCTGGTGAAAAACATCCTGCTATGATTGCTCTTAAGACCGGTAAACCTGTTAAAGATTTTGTACAGGGAATTTTTAATCCAAAAATTGATGATTATGTTTGGATTCTCGTCAGTTCAATTCCACAATATAAAAAAGGAGCTGATAAACCATATCAGGTTTTTTCTACTTTTTTAGATATAACTGAGATGAAAAATGCAAACGAAAAAATCAAAAATTTATCTAAATTCCCTGAAGAAAATTCTAATCCTGTTTTTAGAATAGATTCTAATGGTAAAATTTTATATGCAAACGATGCAAGTAATTCTCTTCTGGATTCTTGGAATACATCGGTTAATAATACTGTATCTGATGAATGGAAAGATAAAATTGAAAATGTTTTAGATTCTGGTTCATCTATTGAGATAGAAACGACTTGTGATAAGACTATATTTTCACTTAATTTTGTACCTATCTCTAAGAATAATTATGTTAATGTTTATGGTAGAGACATAACTGAGATGGTAAAAAATTCTCGAGATTTAAAAGAAAGTGAAAAAAAGTATAGACGGATGATTGAGTTATCTCCTGATGGTATCGCTACTTCTAATTTAAAAGGAATTGTTACAACTGTTAATAAGTCATTTTGTGATATAACTGGTTTTAATGAGGATGAAATAGTAGGTAAGCATATTGCTAAACTTCCAACAGTTGATCTAAAACTGTTTCCACATTATATCAACCTTTATAAAAACATACTGCAGGGTAAACAAAAAGATTCTTTTGAGTTTAGATGGAGGCATAAGAATGGTGAGCTACGTTGGGGTGAATGCCGTTATTCTATTATGGAAAAAAATGGTAAAAAAACAGGTGTTCAAGTAATACTTAGAGATATAACAGAGAGAAAAAAATTAAATGAGTCTTTTGATAATCAACGTAAAAGTTTGCTTTCTATTTTTGATAAGATAGAGCAGAGTATTTATGTTGTGGATCCTAAAAATTATGAAATACTTTATGCTAATCCTTTCTTAGAGAAATCTTTTGATAGAAAACTAGTTGGGGAGACATGTTATAAGGTTCTTCAGAGAAAAAATAAACCTTGTGAATTCTGTACTAATGATATTATTTTTAAGAAAAAGAATGAAGCTTATAGATGGGAATATCATAATCCAATTACAGATAGGGATTATCTAATTACAGATAAAGTTATTAAATGGATTGATGGAAGAGATGTCCGTTTTGAATTTGCTTATGATATAACTAATTATAAAAAAATGAGTGAAAAACTACGTGATAGTGAAACTTTATTTCGGACTCTTGTTGAACAGTCCACGGTAGGTGTTTATATTCATGATCCTGTTAATAATAAAGTACTCTATGCTAATCCTCTTATTCGTAAGGTTCTTGGTTTTAGTAAAGATGAATCTGAAAATGTAGATTTTTTTAAATATCTTCATCCTGATGATGCTAAACTTGTTAAAGATAGAATAAGGAGAAATTTAGATGGTAAATATGTTAATCCATCTGTTGAAGTAAGAGTTATTCGTCCAAATGGTAAACTTCGTTGGGTTAGACTTTATTCAAGTTTTATTGATTATGGTGGTAAAAAAGTTGCTTTAGCATCTGCAATAGATATAACTGAAAATAAATTAGCTCGTGATAAAGAACAAGAATATCTTCATAGACTTGAACGGT
>WJLK01000057.1 GCA_014728565.1 Candidatus Pacearchaeota archaeon | reverse complement strand
ATATCTTTTGTATATACAAAATTAGAAGTAAAAAGTTAGTAATTTGACTATTTTTAATGACGTGATTATCCTTTTCTAATAATCATTCCAGCTAAGAAAAAAACAGCACCTGTTATTACTATCACTATACTGGTTGTTGAACTCATTCTGAAGATTATTGAGGAGTAATTAATAACATTTCCTGTTATTGAAGAAATAGGTTTCATAATCATTGGAAATCCTCCTATAATAATCAGGATAACACCTAGTATTTTTAAAATGTTTTTTAGCATATTTTTAATAAGAATTAATAAATATTTAAAATTTTGTATGAGGCTTATAGGAATTAATTAGCTTACTTAGCTAAGAAGTTAGTATGAAGTTTGCAATTAACAGGGGTTTTTATTAAGAGATTTAAAAATTCTTTGAACATGTAAAGGTTTAAAAAATCCTTAAGCAAACAATATTTATGGCAAAGAAAAAATTTTATGTTACAACTGCAATTGATTATGTCAATGGAAGACCACATATAGGTCATGCTTTTGAAAAAGTCATAGCTGATGTTCTTGCTCGCTGGAATAAACTTCTTGGAAAAAAGGTCTGGTTTTTAACTGGAACTGATGAAAATGCTCAGAAAAATGCACAAGCTGCTAAAAAAGAAGGAATAAGTCCTAGGGAATTAGTTGATAGAAATTCTAAGATTTTCATAGAGCTATGTAAAAAACTGGACATTAGTCATGATAGGTTTATAAGAACAACTGAATCTGTTCATGTTAAAAAGTCACAGGAGATTTTTAAAAAAGTTTATGATAAAGGTGAGATTTATAAGGGCAAGTATGAGGGTCATTATTGTGTTGGATGTGAGAGTTTTATTACTGAAAAGGATTTAGTAGATGGAAAATGCCCAGAGCATGACAAAGAGCCAGAATGGATTTCTGAGGATGCTTATTTTTTTAAATTAAGTAAGTACAAAGATGAAATATTAAATTTTGTTAAAACCTATATTGTTCCTGAATCAAGGAGGAATGAGATAATAAGCAGATTAGAAAATGATGAATTAAAAGATTTGTGTGTTTCTAGAATAAATCTTGATTGGGGTATTGATAACCCTATTGATGATGAATTTAAGATTTATGTCTGGTTTGATGCTCTGATTAATTATTTAACAGGAGAAAATGGTTACTGGCCTGCTGATGTTCATGTTATAGGAAAGGGAATTAACTGGTTTCACTCAGTTATCTGGCCTGGAATGTTGATGTCTGCAGGAATTGAACTTCCTGAGACCTTATTAGTTCATGGTTATCTGAATTTAAAAGGAAGCAAGATAAGCAAGTCACTAGGGAATACAATTGATCCAATTGAGCTTGTTGACAGATATGGTTCAGATTCTGTTAGATACTCTTTATTGAGATGTTCTGTATTTGAAGATTCTGATTATTCAGAGGAAATTTTAATTAATAGAAATAACAACGAACTTGCAAACAAACTTGGAAATCTTGTCAGCAGAGTTAGTGGTTTAGCTGAAAAAAATGGAATTGAGAGAACTCATAATGGACTGCTTGGAAAATTAAAATTAAAGCTAATTGAAAAATATATTGATAATTATGAGTTAGATAAAGCTCTTAATGAGATCTTTACATTTATTGACAAATGCAATGAGTATGTTCAGGAAAAAAAACCTTGGGAGACAAAAGATAAGAAAGTTCTTTATGAACTTGTTGATTGTATTAAAGTAATTGCTATATTGTTATGGCCTTTTATTCCTTCTACTAGTGAAAAAATCTCTAGACAGTTTGATTTTGGAATTGATTATGAGAAAATAGGAAGACCTTTGGATATTAAGCAAATAAGGAAAGGTGAGATTTTGTTTAGGAAAGTTGAAAATGGGAAATGATTATGTGGTTATTGAGTATGGTTCTGGAACAGGATTTTATTCTGGAAGCAGATTTATTACTTCTTCTGATGCTTTAAACAGTACTTGTATTCAGACAGGAATATGGAGAGTTGTTGATTCTGGAATTAGTATGGAGAGAGCAAGAGAACTCGTTGTACAGGTTCCTTTTGGAAGGTGCTTTCAGGTTCTTCTTAATGAATCAGCCAGTCCTAAGACAGGAGAGGTTGATAGAGAAGTTCTTGAGATGAGATTAAGAGGAGAGGAATTAAGATTGGGAGAACTTTTTAGAGAAGCTTTTAGTTTATAATATTCTTGATTACATATTTATTTTTAAAAACTGAAAATAAGTAAGTTTATGCTTGAGAGTTTAGAGTATACAAGAGGAAGAAGATATTCTGAGGATTATGGAGTTATTGCTGAGAATCCTTTTGTTGAAGATGAGGCGCGTATTTTAGATTCTGCTGCTTACAGAAGACTGGCTCATAAAACTCAGGTTATTATATCACCTAGTGATACATTTATAAGGACAAGAGCAAGTCATACTAGTGAGGTTGTTGGTGCTGCTCTTTATATAGCATCAAATCTAAGTTTAAATATCAATTTATGCAGGGCTATTGCTCTAGGTCATGATATTGGTCATGCTCCTTATGGTCATATTGGAGAGAGTGTTTTGAGTGAAATACTAGGAAGGAAATTTAGGCATAATATTGCAGGAGTTGTTGCTGCACAAAAAATTGAAAATAAAGGAGAGGGTTTAAATTTAAGTTATGAAACTTTGGAAGGTATTTTACACCATTCAAGAACCAGAGCTGATTTAACAGTTGATGAAACTCTTCCAGATGAATACACAGCAGTCATGTTTGCTGATAAAATTGCTTTTGCACTTGCTGATTTAAATGATGGAATAAGAACTGGATATATTAATGAACAAAGATTGCCTGAATTTGTTCATGCTCTTGGATACAGTCAGAAAAAAAGGCTTTTTAATATTTTAGGAGCTTTGATAAGAGAGAGTAAGGAAAAACAGATAGTTAGTTTTAGTGAGGGAGATATTGCTGAAAATTTTTATAAATTAAGAGATTTTTTACATGAGGCATTTTATTATAAAATTGATATTGATCCTGTAAAAGATACTTTAAAAAGAGCTTATGATTTTTTCAGAGAAGAGCCAAAATTTGATGGAGTTGATCCTGCTCTTGCTTTATTTTTACTTACTGATTCAGAAGCTAATCATATGGCAGGAGTTTTTAGAGAAAATAACAAGTGTAGATT